>CAJQGY010000040.1 GCA_905478015.1 uncultured SAR86 cluster bacterium | reverse complement strand
GTAAGGCTTGTTCTGGTGATTTTTGGCTTTGATCTCTTTCTTATAGCGATATATGTAATGAATTGTATTATCGACTGCCATACCTACACTTATAGCAGCGACTGTTATTGTCATTATATCTAAAGGTATCTTTAATAAACCTAATATACCAATAACAGAAGATGCAACAAATATATTTGGTATTAATCCTATCATCATAATTTTGAAGGATTTAAAAATTAACAGAAGCATTAATGCTATAACACTAAAAACTAATGTTAGAGACCCAATCTGCGACTGAAATAAAGACTGTAGCATATTGTTATATAAAACAGCCAAGCCAGTCATTTCAAATCTCTCTTCGGAAAGATTAAATTGAGTTTGAAGATCATAATTAATCTTATCTAGTAGTTCTTTTCGATTTAAATTTTCAGCTGATTCGTTAACTCTTGTAGAAATTCTTACAATAGAGTCATCCTCATTAATATAGGAATACAAAAGAGTTTCTCTGATATCTTCTGGTAATACTGAGCGTAGTAATGCTAATTCAAGGTCATTTAAATCGTCACCATTATTTAGCATTCGTGCTAATTTAATACCACTTGAGACGCTTAAAACTTTTCCAATTTCAGGTAAAGAATCAAGATAGTCATGAATTGCCTCTAATTCAGCAAGAGAATATATATTCCACCAATAACCAGATGCATTACTGTTATCATCATCAAACAAGTTATCATCAAAAAAATCATCATCTATAGAATCGTTCGATATTATTTCAGAAGGCTCTCTAATAATGATATCTAATGTTGCTGTTCCACCCAGATTCTTATCTATTTCTAACATACCTTGATGTATTTCAGTTTCTTCATCAAAGTAGTCAATAAATCTATTCTCAACAATTAATTTAGTTGTGCCAAAAATTAAAATACAAAAAGTAAATATAAAAATTATGTAAATAATGAGTGAATTATTTTTTGCTAATAATAAAATCTTATTCGTAATTTTATGCAATGAGAGGTAATCATTACTATTAGGTTCTTTGATGAGGGAAATGGCACTAGGCAAAAACGAAAAAGTAAAGATAAATGCAATTGAAATTCCAAATGCCATCATTTTTCCAAATTCAATCACAGGCTTTAAGTCACCAAGCAGTAGTGATAAGAATGCAACAGCAGTTGTGATGGC
The DNA here is from genome assembly GCA_905478015.1 of uncultured SAR86 cluster bacterium. GTDB lineage: Bacteria > Pseudomonadota > Gammaproteobacteria > Magnimaribacterales > D2472 > CAJQGY01. Next base: position 6,849 of record CAJQGY010000040.1, on the reverse strand, counting down.
TGCAAAAAAGCATGGTAAGAACATTTGGTTAATAGAATCTACCAGTGATTTCTTATAATCAACAGATTCATTTTTTAGCTCATTAATCTTCACTAAAACATGAACGGTTAGAGATATTGTTAGGATTAGCAGTAAAGCAATAAAATTAGAAGATACAACACTAATCTTCCAGTCCATAAAACCTAGAAAACCAGCAGTAACAAAAGTTGTGAAAAAGGCATTAAGAATTGGAAGAAGAACAAACCAAATATTTCCAAAGAATAAATAAAGCATAATTGCAAAAACTAAAGCAACGGCAGAACCAAAGATAACTAGATCAGATCTTATATAGTCCATCATGTCTGATGTAATCATAGCTGGGCCACCAAGATACAAAGTAGCATCACTTTTATATAAAACTAAAATATCTCTTATTTCTTTAACAAGCTTTGAATTAAAATTAGATTCGTCATCATTTAAATTTCCAATTCTTGCATTAATTGATTGAAGTTCTTGTATTAAAAATTGTCTAATTTCACTTGTTATGGGTTCTTTGGAATCTAAAGTATCGAGTATCTCATAACGTTTATTTATAAGAAGATCATATTCATCATTACCTCTAAGCACTACCTGCATAGCAGTAATGCTTCCATCTGAACTGATAATTAAATCTTTATATATTGGATTATTAATAATTTCATCTTTAGCAAGTATTAGATCGATACCCTCGCTTGTTAAATCTTTTAAGTTATCTGCTACCTCAGTAAGACTAACCTTTGGCTGAAAAAAGATAGGGACATCAAGCAAGGATAGAACAGAATCAACGCCATCTATATCAGATATCTTATTTTCAACCTCTTGGAGTATTGATAATGACTCCTTTGAAAATAATTCAGCATTTGGCTCATACGTAACTATAAGGAAACTCGAATCACCAAACTCCTCTTCATTTTCTCTATATTTCTTGAGAGCAGCGTCTCCTTCTAAGACTAGCGCATCTGATGAAGCATCTAATTTAAAATTAGTTATGCCTTGGAATGCAAAACATATGATCAAGAAAACTACAGGAAGAATAATGAATGGTTTTGTTATTAGAAAATTTGAATATTTGTATATTAAATCTTTCATGTTATTTGTTTGCACATTCTGGTGAATCTAGTATTACTGGGTTTAATTTAAACTCTTCTTCATTAAATGCATGAATAGATAGCGCGTGAATTTTATTCATTAAGTTATCTAGAATTTTATAAATTAATTTATGTCTTTGGATGATTGATAAGTTATTAAAATCATTAGTTACAACAACAATTTTAAAATGGCTTTCTGAACCCTTAGGAACATTATGCATAAAACTTTCATTAACAATCTTAAGGGACGCAAGGTTCATGAAACTTGAAAGAGTATTTACTATTTGAGATTCTATTGTACCAATGCTCATATTTAAGCATTATAGATGAATATATCTTATAAAATTACTTTTTTAATTAGGGGTAATCTCTTCTTAAAAGTTTATTATAAAAGACAGCAAAAATGATAATAAATACAGCTCCAAGAGCAACTGGTATCAAGACAAATGACAGGCTTTTGGCTCCCAGGATAGCAATAATTGGATTTGCGCCTGCTGGAGGGTGAATTGCATTAAATGAAGCCATGACAAATACTGATAAGCCAACAGCAATTCCAAGAGATATAGCAGAAGAGCCCATTAAAGCATATATAACTACCCCACTAAGGGCCGATAATGTGTGTCCAAAGAATACATTTTTAGGTTCAGCTAAAGGACTATTATGAACCGCCATAACCAATACCATACTTGCACCAAAAGGAGGTATCAACCAGATCTCACCGTGATCTGAGAAATGTAGATAAGAAAGCATGCTTATACATATGCACGCCCCTAAAGCTGAAAGCAGATTATTAAGGAGTATTTTTTTATCAAACATTCCAATACATTAACTCATTTTATATTCATAAGAAACACAAAATCATCATCAACCATCATGCGGAAGTTGATCAATATTTTTAATTAATAAAGTAATTTCCTCCCATCTTGCCCACTCAATTGAATTAAGTGAAGCAGCAAATTCTGCAGCTCTTAACATAGCAATTGTCTCAGCCTCATCGCCATATTGAGAAATTAAGGAGATAGCTACTTTTCTAAGATCTTCTTTCAAGTTTAAAATTGGGTTTTTATAATGTTATAAAACTGTATCCCATGTAAAATCCTTTGTATAGTTAAGAAAAAATGAATGAGCAAGCTGAGGTATAAGTAAGTTAAATTTATGAACATTTTATGGATAAGTGATGGGAAAAAAGGCCATGAAAAACAAGTCAAGATTTTATTAAAAGAAATATCTAAGACAGAAAATATTGTTATAAAAAAAGAAATAATTTTAGTTAACAAGCTCTCATGGTTAATAGAATTAGTAATTTATTCTACAAGCCTATTATTCGGAAACCTATTTTTAAGAAAAGATAAATTTTTAGTATACAAAGAAGACAATATAGATATTGTCATAGGTGCCGGGAGCAGTATTCATTTAAGAATGCTGTTGATTAAAAGTTATTTGTCTAATGTGGGTATTTCTGTAAAAGTAGTTAGTGTTCTTGCTCCAAATTTGTTTAAAAGAAAATTTGATATTATATGTTCGCCTACTCATGATTCAAAAAAACTTTCTGCTTGTAATAAAGTCATATATTTTGAGGGCTCGTTGGCTAAGGTTTCAACAAATAAAGTAGACGAAAATCAAGGTTTTATTGGAATTGGGGGAATTAATAGACACTATGAATTTGATCAGGATGCAATCATGCTGCAAATTGAGTTTTTATTACGTTTATATCCCCACAAAAAATGGTCTCTATTCACATCGAGAAGAACACCAATTGAGATGATAAAAAAAATCAACAATATGGCATTAACGAATGATAACTTAATAATTTCAAATAATAATTATGATGAAATTATAGAAAAAGCCTCTATAAAAGTAGTAACTCAAGATAGTGTAAATATGGTCTATGAAAGCCTCTCAACACAAGGTCAAACGCTTATATTTAATATGAAATATATTAAAATGAATAAAATTGTTAATCAGATAAATACTCTTTTAAGTAATAAGCAAGTTGGTTATATTGAAAATACGGAGATGACAGATGGTCTAAATAAAATAAAGATAATTTCACAAAATATGTATCATGATGTTTTTGCAGAAGTTGAGAAGGTTGCGTATAAATTAATACAAGAATTCAAACCTTAAAGTACATAGAATTATTCAAATCTTAAAGAAATAGCTGGATCAAGCTTTGCTGCTTTCCTAGCTGGCCAAATACCAAAAAATAGCCCAACCATAGCAGAAAAAGTAATAGATCCAATAATGGCACTAAATGGCATAGCAAAAGGCCAATCATTAAATGAGGCAAAAAGATAAAGAATGCTAGTTCCTAAAAATACTCCAACACACCCCCCAATGACACAGAGCAAAATAGCTTCAACAATAAATTGCAGCATAATAGCTTTATGAGTTGCACCCAATGCTTTTCTTAACCCTATTTCTCTAGTTCTTTCAGTTACAGAAACTAACATAATATTCATTACTCCAATACCACCAACAATTAAACTAATTCCAGCAATACCAGCTATCAAAGCAGTAAAGATGCCTGTTGCCTGCCTTCTAAGATCAGAAAACTGGCTATAATCGCTTATTCTAAAATCGTTATCATCGCCTGGACCTATATCATGCTGTGCTCTAAGTATTCTTTCAATAGTCATCATAACCTCATCAACATTAGCATCTTTAGATATACCAACACTTAATGAATCAAGGTTTTCCGTTCCAAATAGTCTTTGAGATCCAGTTAATAATGGGATGTAAAGCTCGTCATCAGGATTTTGCCATCCAGTACTACCCTCTTCTTTAAGAACTCCAATAACTTTATAGGAAGTTCCAGCTATAAGTATTTCATTGTTGAGGATTCTTTGGGCTGAAGTTTTTAATTCTTTAGGAACAGCTGAGCCTAGAACAACAACTCTTTTTCTTCCTAAGTTTTCTTCTTCAGAAAATATTTTTCCATACTCTATGTCAAAACCACTAACTTTGAAATGAATTGGTAAGTTAGCTCTTACCCTTTCGTTAATATTTGCATTATTAAATTTTACTTGCCTATTTCTTGTTATGTAAGGAGATACTAGCCAATTATGTTCTTTATTTTTTGCTAAAGCATAAGCATCTTTGATATCAAGGGGTATCAATCCTTTGGTAACAGCCCCTCTTCTATTCTGACCTGGACTGACGTAGAGAGTTCTTGGTCCAAAATCATCGATCTCTGCCTCTAGCGCTTTATTAGCACTCGATCCAATACCAATAACAGCTATTACAGCTGCGGTTCCGATGATAATAGCTAGGGTAGTCAAAAATGATCTAATCATATTAGATCTAATAGATGACGTTGCAGAAATTAAAGATTCCTTAAGAAGCATTATCCAAAACTAAACGAAGCTGAAACTCTTTCTTTAAATCTTTGTTGATAATCAAATAAGCTTTTACTTGGTAAAATAAATACAGTATCTTTTTGAGTAAGGCCTGTTAAAACTTCAACATATGATAAATCAGAAGCCCCAATTTTAACCCACGTTAATTCAGGTCCTTTTTTTGTATCTTTAATAACTATAAATTTATTAAAATTTTCACCATCAACCTTTTCAGATAAAAAAATATCTATTGCCTGTTTTGGGATATTTAATATTGAAGCAGCGCTATAGATATCTTTTCGTGTCCTAAGTGACATTGTTGGCGTACTTAAGCTAACACTCTTATTTAAAACCTCAATAACAACATCAGTATTCATGCCTAAAAGTAAGAGATTTTCGTTATTATCTATATCTATTAAAACAGGAAAAGTAGTCACATTTTGTTCAACTTTTGCTAAGGGCTCAATCTTTGAAACGGTTCCAAAAAATTCTTTATCTCGATAGGCTGCGACCTTAATGGATACTATTTGACCTATTGAAACTTTTCCAACATCAATTTCATCCACTAATGCTCTAACCCTCACTTTTGATAGGTCTGCCATAGTCATTAATATAGTTCCACCTCCTACAGCAGAGGTTGGAGATGATATAACTTGTCCCACTTCTACAGGTCTAGAAATGATAGTTCCTTGAACAGGTGATCTAACAATGGTGTCATCTAATGCAATTTTAGCATTTTCATATGATACCTCTGTTCTCACTACACTAGATTTTGCTTGAGCATAACTTTCCTGAATATCTTCATAATCTTTATCTGAAATACTTCCATTGCTATGAAGCTCTTTGCCACGATCATATTGAGATTTCGCATTTTCAAGCCTTACTCTTGAAGCTTCAAGATCTGATTTGGCTTGATCCAATATATTTTTTGGAGTTCTTTGATCTATTTGCCCTAAGATTGAACCTTTTTTAACAAGATCACCAACCTCAGCTCCAAGAAGTAATATTTCTCCTGATGCTTTAGATTTAATTTCAACAGATGAAATGGCTTCAATTATTCCGGAAGCCTCTATAGACAACTCAAGTTTTTTTTGGTTAACAGCTTCTTTTTTATAAAAAGTTGTTTCTTGGCTTTTTTTATTGTCAGCACCACAAGATGATAAGATTAAAACTATTAAAGATACAGAAAGCAATTTTTTATTTGTAATAGTTTTCATATTTATATCCTCTCATCTGATTCAATAAGTCCATCTTTGATATTTACTATTCGTTTTGATTGCATAGCAATATTTTCTTCATGAGTTATTAATATTATAGTCTGTCCTTCTTGATTTAGCCCCTTAAATAAATTCATTACATCTTCACCTGTTTTTGAATCAAGATTTCCAGTAGGTTCATCTGCAAATAATATACTTGGTTTGTTTACTAGGGCTCGCGCTATTGCAACTCTTTGTTGTTGTCCTCCAGATAGTTCAGATGGTCCATGATTAATTCTGTCTGAGAGTCCAACTTGCTCTAGAACATATTTGGCTCTTCTTTCAGCATCATTCATATCAGCTCCAGCATATTTCATAGGAAGTAATACATTATTCAGAGCAGAGTTTTTTGCTAGCAAATGAAATGATTGAAAGACAAATCCAATTTCTTTATTTCTAATAATTGCTAACTGGTCTTCGTTGAGATCATTAACTAATTGATTATTTAAAAAATATTCACCGCTTGAAGGTGTATCAAGACATCCAATAATATTCATTAAGGTGGTCTTACCTGAGCCTGATGGCCCCATAATAGAAATAAATTCGCCTGATTCAACGTTTAAATTAATGCCTTTAAGCGCATGAACGGTTTCAGAACCAACTTCAAAAACTCTTTTTATGTTATTTGTTTGAATTATCATTGACTAGAGAAATTATATACTTAAGACAAGCTTATTGCTGAGAAGTTTAAAAAGCAGCAATGTCTGTCTGCTCGTTACCAATTATTAATGCATGAATATCATCAGTTCCTTCATACGTTTTGACTGCTTCAAGATTCATACAGTGACGAATAACATGATACTCATCACTAATTCCATTGCCTCCATGAATATCTCTGGCAACTCTTGCAATATCTAAAGCTTTTTTACAATTATTTCTTTTCAGCATTGATATCATTACTGGTCTCATCTCATCTGAATCTATTAGTCTTCCAAGCCTAAGGACTGATTGAAGCCCTAAAGATATCTCAGTTTGCATATCAGCTAATTTCTTTTGTATTAACTGTTTTGATGCAAGCGGTTCCCCAAATTGGTTTCTATCTAATGAATATTCAAGCGCTGCATTCCAACAAAATTCACCAGCACCAAGAACACCCCAAGCAATTCCATATCTTGCCATATTAAGGCATGAGAATGGGCCGCGAAAACT
>CAJQGY010000039.1 GCA_905478015.1 uncultured SAR86 cluster bacterium | reverse complement strand
CCGTGGTATCTTTATTTCTTCCAAAGACTGAAACTAATTCAGAGTGATCACAGTATTTAATTGAATGAGCAAACGCATTTGCTATAGAGCCAGTTCCAATAATTCCCCATTTAATTTTAGGCATTTTGAGTTTTTCTACTTTCTATATCTTCTATTAATTTTTGATGGAAGTTTCTGTCAATAGGGTAAAAATATATAAGAACTAAACTAATAAATACCCCTATAAGAGGGATTAATGACATCAAAGCTTTTAAGGAAGATAAAGTTTCAGGTGTTTGATCCTGGTTTGGTTCAAAGCCTATATTGGTTAATATCATTCCTAATATAACTGCAGCAAATGCTATAGCGCCTTTTTGAGCAAACGTCATAAAGCCGTAAAGAGATGATTCTGTTCTAATACCCGTCTTCCATTCTCCATATTCAATGGTATCGGGCAACATTGACCAAAACAGGACCCCGGTTGCACCATTACCAAAACCAATAAAGCTTAAAATATATAGCAATTCCCTAAGTTCAGAAATTGGATAAAAGTAAAAAATAGAAAATCCAATAAATAAAGATGTCATAGATAACATCCAAGTATTTTTCTTTCCTAATTTAATTGCTAAATACGCCCACAAAGGAATTGCTAATAACGTGCTTCCACTCATAATCCCCAGAATTAATCCTTGATATTCATGGAATCCCAAAGCATATTTAGAAAAATAAATTAAATTATTATTAAACATTAAGTATGTAGATATCAAAATTAAAATTGCAGAAAAAACTATCCAAAATGGATAATTGTTTGATACTGATTTTAAGACTTCAGAAAAACTTGGTAATTCTTCTTTGGTAAATTCAAATGGCCTTTCTTGAACAAAATATACAGTAATTCCAAGTATTATAATTGCTGTAAGGCCAGCTATCAGACCAAGATAAATAAAGCCTATAGACTCTTCGCCACTACCAAATAATAAAACAATTGGAAATGCCAATGCTGAGATCGAAAATGTTCCAAAAGATGCTGCAAGCATCCTTGCGGTAGTTAGTTTTGTTCTCTCATCACTATCATCTGTTATTCTTGCAGTTAATGAAGAGTACGGAACACTCACAATAGTAAAACAGGTTCTATGAAATAAATTTACTACCAGAAGAAATATAAATAAAAGTGTTCCTTCAAAAGGCGGCATCCATAAAAGTAAAACGAAAGACAATGCTAAAGGTATTGATCCGTAATAGATATATGGCCTATAACTTCCCATTTTACTTCTAGTCCTTTCAGCCATATAACCCATAAAAGGATCTGTTAATGCATCCCAGGCTATACCTAGGGCATAAATCCAGCCAGCCATTAATGGAGAAATTCCAACTACATCTGTATAAAAATAAAGCAGGTATAAGCTAACCCCGCTCCAATAAAGACAAATAGCATAATCGCCAATTCCATATGCCACTCTAACTTTGTTAACTCTAAAAAGATTAATAATGTTTTGCATGAAAAAATGAATTTTTTTAATTATTTAAGTTTCTAATGTATATGAAAAATCGGTGTAATGCATGTATGAAATATGTAAAACTAGGCTTATGAGTTATAAAGAGGGGTATTCAGAAAATAATGGAGTCAAGATTTTTTATAGAGACTATGGACCTGAAGAAGCAACTCCTATTCTTTTAGTTCATGGATTAGGCGCTCAATTAGTACACTGGCCTGAACATCTTATTGAATTTCTTATAAAAAATGGTCTCAGGCCAATAACATATGATAATAGAGACTCAGGATTATCTTCAAGATTTTCTAATAAACCCTCAATAGTTTTAGGATATCTAAGATATTTTTTTCGTTTCCCAATAAAACCTGAATATAGTCTTAATGATATGGCTCGAGATGGAATAAATCTTCTTAATCATTTAAATATTGATAAGGCTCATATTTTAGGTACCTCCATGGGGGGAATGATTAGTCAAATACTATGTGCGAAATATCCACAAAGAGTAAAAACATATACTTTAATTGCATCTACCGCTTCCGTGCCAAGCCCCTTTAATGGAGCCTCAAAAGAGGTTCGGGATATGATGGTAAGCAGATCTAAAAGTACCAACCCCACTATGGATGAGGTATATCAAAGAGAATTAAAATGGGTTGGATTAATAGGGATGAAAGGCAAAGAAATTGATACACCTAAATTTAGAGAAGATACCATTAATAATTACAATAGAATTAAAGATATAAAAGATGGTTTTGGTTATGCTCGTCAGCTTATAGCAATACTTTCATCAAAAAATAGAATTAAAAAAGTTCAAAGCATTCAGGCTAAAACTTTAATTATTCATGGAGAACAAGATCCTGTTTTGCGAGCTGAAAATTCACGCTTTATTCATAAACTTATACCAAACAGTGATTTGGTTATTATTGAAAATATGCGACACCTTATTGAAGAAGAAATACTTGATCAATTTAAATCTAGGTTAAAGCATCATCTGTTGAGTTAATCAGATAAAGGGAACCAAAGGGATATTGCAAGAAGATAAAAAAAATAAACTAAGAATTGGAATTAATATTTTCATAGATTCATTCTGCCATAATATAAGAATGTTATAGCTAAATATATTATTAAATTTAGTATAAAGAATTGAGTCTTAGTAGACCCAATTCTTTGAATATCATTAGTCAGCGAAGTCTAAACCCTTTGATGCTTGAACCTCTCTTTTGTTAGGATTCACTGATTCCCTAAAAGGAACATTAACAATCTTGGCGTTAACAGCCACACCTGGAGAATCAGCATATTCATCAGGCAGTTT
>CAJQGY010000038.1 GCA_905478015.1 uncultured SAR86 cluster bacterium | reverse complement strand
TCCTGTTGATATTCCATTAGCCGCCTCAATAGAAACCGTGAATGCAGTACCATGATTGGCTTTATTGCTATCTGTCATCATGGGAAGATTTAACTCATCACATTTTTTTGAATCAAGTGTAAGACATACCAAGCCCTTAGCTCTAGATACCATAAAATTTATAACTTCAGGTGTTACCAGTTCAGATGCGCAGACAAGGTCTCCCTCATTTTCTCTATCTTCATCATCAAGCAAAATGACCATTTTACCTTTTTTGATATCATCAACTAGATCTTCTACTGTATTAAAGTTCATTTGTATTTATTTTTTTTTACGCATTATAATCTTAATATCGTCACCAACGAGCATTGAATCATATATTTTAAACTTCCTTGCATCCTTCAAATAATCAGGAGAATCAATAAAGAGACTATCAATAGAATCTTTGCCTAAAAATTTTGGAGATATATAAAGAATCAACTCATCTACAAGACCTTCTTTCAGGAAAGATGTAAATACTTTCGAACCTCCCTCAACCAATATTGAATTAAGTTCATGCTTGCTTAGTTCTTTAAGGGTATCTTTTAAAGTAGAATTTTTTTTAATTGGTAATTTAATAAGATTATCTTTTTTTGAATATGATGAAAATTCCTGCGAACAAATAATAACCTCACTCTTACCATCATAGATTTTTAGATCATTTTCTTTTGTTAAAAAACTAGATCCTAAGATAATCTTCTTTGGTTGTTTTCCATTAATGCTAGTAATATTCTTTCTCACATTAAGCCTTGGATTATCCTTTAAAATAGTCCCTGATCCTACTAAAATACCATCAGAGCTTTTTCTAATTTCTTGAACATCATCCCTAGATTTTTTTGAAGTTATCCATTTGCTATCGCCGCTAGATAATGCAATTTTTGCATCTAAAGACTGCGCTATTTTCATTCTAATGAAAGGCCTTCCTTTCTTGTGCCTAAAAAAGAAATCTTGATTAATGCTTAATGCTTGTTCTTTTAGCAACCCCACTTCAACATTAATACCATTTTCTCTTAGTATTTTTACTCCCTTTCCATTTATTTTTTTATTTGGATCCAGGCTTGCACAAAACACATTTTTTACTCCATATTTAATAAGAGAGGATGTACACGGCGGAGTTTTTGAAAAAATAGAGCAGGGCTCAAGAGTAATATATGCAGTTGCATCAGAGAGCAATTCAACCGCCTTATCTTTGCCATATTTCTTAATACAATAATTAAAAGCATTTACCTCTGCATGATAACCACCATATTTTTTATGATAGCCTTTACCAATAATCTCTTTATTTTTAACTAAGATACACCCAACTTTTGGATTAGGGCGAACATCTGCTGACCCTTTGAGAGCAAGATTTATAGCTTCTTGCATATAATCCTCTCGTGTCATCACTTATTTCTTTTTAGGCTTTTCTTTGTTAAGAGAGTGTATCTCCGCAGAAAAATCTTTTATGTCCTGAAAGTCTCTATAAACAGAGGCAAATCTCACATAAGCAACTTTATCAACCTCTTTAAGAGATTCCATCATAATTTCACCTATGCGAAGAGATTTAATCTCACGTTCCCCACATGTTCTAATTTTATATAAAATTTTGCTAAAACAAGCGTCAATTTCTTCAGTAGATAATGGTCTTTTTTCAAGAGCTCTCAACATTCCTTTTTTAAGTTTTGATCCATCAAAGGGCTGTCTTTCGCCATCACTTTTTATTACTTTTGGTAAAGCAAGATCTGCAGTCTCAAAAGTAGTAAATCTTGATTGACAAACTTCACACGATCTTCTTCTTCTTGTTTGAGACCCGTCTGCAACAAGACGAGAATCAATTACTTTAGTGTCTTCAGCTTGGCAATATGGGCAATGCATCTATAGATTATATACAGGATATTTACCACAAAGATCACTTACTTTGTTTTTAATTTCTTCGTGTTTCTTACTATCATCAATATTCAAGATTACGTCACAAATCCAATTACTTATTAATTTAACTTCCTTCTCCTTAAATCCTCGTGTTGTAATTGCAGGAGTTCCAAGTCTTACCCCAGAAGTTACAAAAGGAGATTTAGGATCATTTGGAACAGAATTCTTATTAACTGTAATATTTATTTCGCCTAAAACTTTTTCTAAATCTTTTCCAGTAATATTTTTGCTTCTGAGGTCTACTAAGACTATATGATTTTCAGTCCCACCTGTAACTACATCTATGCCACGAGACATAATTGTTTGACTCATTACTTTTGCATTATTTATAACTTGCTGAATATATTTCTTAAAATCAGGATCCAGCGCCTCTTTGAAACAAATAGCCTTTGCTGCAACGACATGCATTAAAGGACCGCCTTGCGATCCCGGAAAAACAGCAGAGTTGAGCTTTTTATGCAGATCTGGATTCTCTTTCGCCAAAATTATTCCTGACCTTGGCCCTCTTAAAGTTTTATGAGTTGTTGAGGTCACAACATCTGCATAAGGAATTGGAGAAGGATAAAGTCCTGCCGCAACCAATCCAGAGACATGCGCCATATCTACAAGAAGATATGCTCCCACCTCATCTGCTATTTCTCTAAATTTCCCCCAATTAACTATTCCTGAAAATGCAGAAAAACCTGCAATAATTAATTTAGGCTTAAACTCAACTGCCATTTCACGAACTTGATCATAGTCAATATCATGAGTATCTGGGTGGAGGCCGTACTGATAGCTTTTATAATTTCTTCCTGAAAAGTTAACTTTTGCGCCATGGGTTAAATGACCACCATGATCCAAGCTCATTCCTAAGATAACATCATTGGGTTCTAATAAGGCTAGAAATGCTGCTGCGTTAGCTGAAGAACCAGAATGTGGCTGAACATTAGCATATGCAGCTCCAAATAAATCTTTAGCTCTTTGTATGGCTAGCTCTTCTGCAACATCAACATACTCACATCCCCCATAATATCTTTTTGAAGGATAGCCTTCTGCATATTTATTAGTAAGGACTGAGCCTTGAGCTTCAAGAATTCTATTACTAGCATAATTTTCTGATGCTATAAGCTCAATATGATCCTCTTGTCTTTGAGATTCATTTTTAAAAGAGCTCCATAATTCATCATCATAATTTTCAATATTTTCAGTATTTGAAAAGATAGAATCAGCTTTAGATGATTTACTTGAAGAGTTAAATAAACTATTTTTGATCTTGTTAAACAACTTTTTCTCCAGAAATTAAAATTTTGTTTTATTTTAAATCATCTAAGGCTGATTGTGGACAAAACGACTAACTCTTTTTGGATAACAACCTTTACATATCTCACAATTAAGACCAAAACATGCTCTAGCTGAACAAAACTCCCGTCCCCAAAAAATTATTTGTAGATGAAGCTTATTCCATTTATCTTTTGGAAATATTTTTTTTAAATCTTTCTCTGTTTGAACAACATTTTTTCCTTTTGATAAGCCCCATCTTTGTGCCAATCGATGAATATGTGTATCAACAGGAAAAGCAGGGACACCAAAGCCTTGACTGATTACAACTGATGCTGTTTTATGACCAACCCCGGGAAGTTGCTCGAGTTTTTTGATATCAGAGGGAACAATAGAGTTATATTGCTTAACAAGAATTTCTGATAGTTTTTTAATTGCTTTTGATTTCTTAGGACCTAAACCACACGGTTTAATTATTTTGTATATATCATCTTCTGACAAAATAGACATCTCACTAGCATTCTTAGCTTTCTTAAAAAGAATAGGAGTTACTGTATTTACTCTTTCATCTGTACATTGTGCAGACAATAAGACTGCTACAAGGAGTGTGAAGTGATCATTGTGATCAAGTGGAATTGGCGTTTCTGGATAATAATTCTCCAAAACTTTTATTATAAATGTAGCTCTTTCAGATTTTTTCATACTAAGAAATGTAGCATAATATTAGACTAATGATGAATACTAAAAAAATACAAAAATATCTCTTAAAGATCAAAGAAAGTTTTTTAGAAGAGTCTGATGAAAACAAGAAAATGTTAGACATCTATGTCAAATATATTGAAGGGTCTGTAACAGATGATGAATTAGATTTTGCAAATGAACAGCTTACACAGGTTTTAAAAAGTATTGGTTTGGGAGTATTGGTTATACTTCCTTTCAGTCCTGTCACAATTCCGTATATTTTAAAAAAAGCCGATGAATATAAGATTGATTTAATACCAAAGTGGTATAAAGCTTTAAGAAGTGAAGAGGATCGATTAGAATAATCTTGTAAATTTTTTACTAATGGAGAAAAAATGAAAAATGTAGTTATTGTAGATAGCGTAAGGACCGGATTAGCAAAATCTCATCGTGGTGGTTTTAATATGACAAGACCAGATGACATGCTCGCTCATATCATAAATGCCTTGCTTGAAAGAAATCCTAACCTACCCCCTGAAGCAGTAGAAGATATCATTATGGGTTGCGGAAATCCAGAGGGTGCTCAAGGGCATAATATTGGCAGAAATGCAGCTGTTCTTTCAAATCTTCCTATGTCTACTGGCGGAACAACTATCAATAGATATTGCTCTTCAGGAATGCAATCAATTTCTATGGCTGCTGGTCAGATTATGGCTGGATGCTATGACACGGTTATAGCTGGCGGAGCAGAAACGATTTCAATGATGAAAATGAATACTGATAACTTTGTTAATGAAAAACTTGCTGAGCAATCTCCTGGAATATATTACCCAATGGGGATGACGGCTGAGGTTGTTGCAAAAAGATATGGTATTTCTCGAGAGGCACAAGAT
>CAJQGY010000037.1 GCA_905478015.1 uncultured SAR86 cluster bacterium | reverse complement strand
AAGATATTAAACCTCCATACATATGTTTATTAGTAAGTGGTGGTCATAGCATGATCGTTGATGTTAAAAGCATTGGCGCATATGAGATATTAGGTCAATCAGTTGATGATGCGATTGGAGAAGCTTTTGATAAAGTAGGCAAATTATTGAATTTACCTTACCCAGGAGGTCCACATATTGAAAAAATAGCTCAAAACGGTAACTCAGAAACTTATAAGTTTCCAAGGCCTATGATCCATAGTGATAATTTAAATTTAAGTTTTAGCGGTTTAAAAACATCTGTTCTATACAAAGTTAAAGAAATTGGAGAGCTTAGCGAGCAAAACAAAGCTGATATCGCGGCTTCTTTTCAGCAAGCTGCTATCGATGTTCTGAATAAAAAAATAATAAAAACAATTAAACAAACTGGAAGAGAGAATATAATAATAGCGGGAGGAGTGGCAGCAAATAAGAGGCTAAGATCATCTATGAAACAGCTCGAGACCTCAATGGGAATAAATGTTTACTATCCAGATCTAAAGTATTGTGGAGACAATGGAGCAATGATTTCTTTTTTAGGTTCAATAAGGTCTAGTTATAAAGAAACTGTCTCTAGATCTCACGTACGATCAAGATGGCCATTAACGGAATTATCAAAATGAAAGATATTATTTATATAAAAGATTTAAGAGTAAAAACTATCATTGGAATATTTGATTGGGAAAGAAAAACAAAGCAAGAGGTTAGTATTGATATGGAATTTCCATTTGATTGCAAAAAAGCAGCTGCATCTGATTCAATTGATGACGCTTTAGATTATAAAGTAATCACAAAAGCAGTAATTAAATTTGTTGAAGAGTCCTCTTTTCAGCTTCAAGAAACTCTAGCAGAGGGAATAGCTGCATTAATAAAAGAGAACTTTGATGTTGAGTCATTAAAACTAAGGATTTCCAAGCCAGGAGCTCTAAGAGGTGCTAAAGATGTTGGACTGGTAATTCATAGATAATGAAATACTTTCTTTCAATAGGTAGCAATGTTAACCCAAAAGAAAATATCGATTTTGCTTTAGATGAGCTAAAGCTTATTCTTGATTCAACAATTTCATCATCAATTCACCAGACCCCTTCAGTGGGCTTCAAGGGAGATGATTTCCTTAATCTAGTTATCAGCGGTGAATCTGAAAGCAGTTTCGATGAGCTTAATAAAAGACTAAAAGATATTGAAGACAGGTCAGGACGGGATAGAAATAAACCAAAGTTTAGCTCCAGATGTTTAGATATTGATATTGTTTTACAGCTAGATGGAGATCAAATTGTATTTGAGAGCGAGGAGGTTTCTAAATATTCTTTTGTTTCCTTGCCTTTAAAAGAGATTATTTAAAATTCTTTTCAACAATCGACCAAGCACCTTCTGACAATGGATAGACTTTCATACCTCTGTCCTCGGCATGTTTACTAGCAGCAGTTCCATCTCTTACTCTCCCTAATATTCCCTGACAAATGGCCGCAACTTTAAATATATTAAAGGCCATATAAAATTCCCAGTTCGAAGATAAGTCTTTTCCAGTTGCTTCAGAGTACATATCACGATACTCCATTTCATTAGGTATCCCTAATTCCTTTAACTTTGGATAATCATAGTACATGGGCTCTGTTCTCCACGTTAAACAATGATAGCTAAAATCAGCCACAGGATGCCCAAGAGTAGATAGCTCCCAGTCCAATACACCGATTACATTATTATTTTTGTATATCATATTGTCCAGTCTAAAATCTCCATGAACTATAGAAGTCTCATCATCATTTGGAATATTCTCTGGCAACCATTTAATAAGATTATTCATCGCATCAATATTATCTGTTTCTGATGCTTTGTATTGGCGGGACCATCTTGCAATCTGTCTTGCAACATAATTCCCAGGTTTCCCATATTCACCTAGGCCAACTTTTTTATAATCAACGCTATGTAACGCTGCAAGCGTTTTATTTTTATTAGAATAAATTTTCATCCTATCTTCCTTATTTAAAGAGGGAAGCATTGGGTTCCAATAAATATCTCCATCAAGAAAATCCATAACAAAAAAAGCAGTTCCTGCAATGCTTGCATCTTCACACAGGCCATATGTTTTAGGGACAGGCACATCTGTTTCATATAATGCAGAAATAACCTTATATTCCCTATCAACAGCATGAGCTGATGGGAGCAGCTTTCCTGGAGGCTTTCTTCTTAAAACCAAATCTTTATTATCAGTAATTATTTTATACGTTGGATTTGATTGACCACCTTTGAATTGTTCGATAGTTTTGATTCTTCCAGCCCCATCAACATGCGCATCTATCCATGGCTGAAGTTTTTCTGAACTAATTTTTAAATTTTCTGCTACTTTTTTTGTACCAGAAAAAATCTCATCATAATTTTCTATATCATGTGTCATAACAATGATCTTCCTCCATCAACTTTAATAGTTTGCCCCGTAATATATTTAGCATTAACAAGGAACTTGACAGTATTTGCTATATCTTTTTCTGATCCCATTCGTTTAAGCGGGATATTTTTTATAACACTAGCTTTTTTTTCATCACTCCATGTTACATCAGGTGGTTCCAGCATAGCCCCTGGAGCTACAGCATTGACATTTATATTTGGAGCAAGTTCTCTTGCCAAGCCCTTTGTAATTGATTGTAATCCCCCTTTCGCAGCTGTGTATACAGAGAAATCTGCAACACCTTTAGTTAAATTTGTATCAGTTATATTAATAATACTGCCATTTACACTGGCTATCATTTCATGAAGGCCTTTGATCAAAAAAAGCGGCCCTTTTAAATTAGAACCAATAAGTTTATCCCAGTCATCAGTTGATGCATTTTTGATTGGAGTGGGATAAAAAGCTGATGCATTATTAACCAAAACATCGATCCTACTAAAAAAGGATTTACTAGCATGAATTAATCTTTCTACATCTTCTTGAATATCTAAATTTGCTTGTATGATTTTGGCAGAATTTGGATTGGCACTATTTAAAATGCTTTGCAAATCTTCAGCATCCTTTTTTGAAGAATTATAGTGAATAATAATATTCCAGCCCATATCAGAAAAAGTTAAGGCAATTTCTTTACCTATTCTTTTGGCGGCACCTGTTATTAAAATTGTTTTACTCATAAAATCTCGAAAGAATTTCATTGTACATACTATCTTTGTTATCTTGTATTTTTCTAGGTTCGATATCTTTCAGACTTGTGAAGTCTATTTCGTGAACAGCCTCTAAAATCTCCTCAATAAAACTTTTAAACTCAGTTAAACATTTAAGGACTAGCAAGTTATTTATTAATTTAGTATTTCTTGAGACATTTAGTTCTTGAATAATTGTATTTAATTTATCCATTTTTATATTTTTATTAATCTTTATAAGTAATTTCAAAAGATCGCTGGCTTGGTTAAAATTTTTAGGAATTGGTAGACAGCCATTTAAAAGAAACCCATTATTAAATTGTAGCTCCGCCCATTTTATATCAGGGAATATCGAAGAGTTACAATCTGCAATCGTTAGATTAGGCATAAAAAATTTGCTTATATTTAAACTAATTATTTTTTCAAAGAAAGCTGTCGAATTTTTAGATATCAATGATTTATTTATTTCAGACCAAAATCTATCAGGAGAAAGTTTCTCAATCTCTCCAGAATCTACAATTTTTTTTACTATTTCTTTGGTATCACTAGAGATATTAAAGTTTTGTAAATGTTCGTAAGAGTGAAACCTTGCAAGACGGACTGCTCTTAGGGGGTCTTCCTCGAAAGCAGAAGACACATGTCTAAAAATTTTTTTATCAATATCGTCTCTTCCGTTAAACGGATCAATAATATTTCCTTGACTGTCTTGAGCTATAGCATTTATTGTCAAATCTCTTCGAGATAAATCTTCTTCTAACGTAACCTCTTTTCCAAAGAAAAAATTAAAACCTTTATATCCATACCCGGTTTTTTTTTCTGTTCTGGCTAAGGCATATTCCTCATTCGTTTTTGGATGCAGGAATACAGGAAAATCTTTACCAATTGGTCTATAGCCGTTATCTATCATTTCTTCTGGAGAACTTCCAACTACAACCCAGTCACTATCCTTGGGCTTCTCTCCCAGAAGCGAATCTCTTATTGCACCACCTACTTTATATATTTTCATTATTCTTAACTGAATATAATTTTTTATTTTCTAGCTTTATAGCAGTCAACTCGCCACCCCATACACAACCAGTATCCAGACCAATTATCCTACTTAAATCGGTCGTACCTCTAAGAGCTGCCCAGTGCCCAAATAGAATATATTCATCACTCTTCATATTTTTTATTGTTAGATCAAACCATTTTATTAGACTATCTGACGCTTTCAAATCTTTAGTCTTCAATTCCAATGATCCATCTGTATTGAGAAAGCGCATGCGAGTAAAATAATTAATAATTAATCTGGATCGTTCATGCCCCTGCAAATTATTATTCCATAAGTTTGGAAGATCACCCCACATATTGCTTAGAATATTTTTAGGATTCTTGTTTAGCTCTTTTAAGATCTCATCAGAGTATTTTTTCGCCTCGTCAAATGTCCATTGAGGAGGTATTCCAGCATGCATTATATAAAAAGTTTCTTTTCTATCTTTTAAGTAAATAGATCTCATCAAAGGACATGACTTTAACCATGAATAAATAGCATTTAATTGAGGACTTTCTAAAATCTCTTGTAAACAATCATCATTTCCTTTGCTTTCTATAAGATGCATTAAATATAAGTCATGATTTCCCAAAACTGCACTCACACTTCCTGGATTTGATACGCAGAAGTCTAATACCCTTAGAGAATCTTTCCCTCTATTTACTAAATCACCTGCAAAGATAATTTGATCATTGTCATGACTAAAATTAATTCTAGTTAGTAATTCATCTAGCTGGTTAAAACATCCCTGAACATCGCCTATAACAAAATGCGACATTCTATTTTTCTAGACTCAAGGATATATCAATAAAGTCTTTGATCTTTAAATCTTCTGCTCTTGCAGAGGGGTCTACCTCAAGTAGAGACCAATCAATATTTAGTTTTTTTAAATTATTTTTTATGTTTTTGCGCCTTGTAGCAAATGATAGATCAATAATTTTAAATAGATTGTTTTTCTCCTTAGGCAATATGAAATTATCTACCACTGGGGTAAGTCTAATAAAACTAGAATTTACTTTTGGCCTGATATCAAAGGATTCAGGAGGAACATCAAATAATTTTTGGGCGTTAAAAAATAAACCAATTTTAATAGATAATTTACCCCAATTTTTACTTGAAGCGGAGCCGCAAATTTTTTCCGCAACTTCCTTTTGTACAAGAAAATGCATATCTTTAATATGTTGATTGAATTCTAGCAATCTAATAATAATTTGTGTTGAAATATTGTAAGGCAGGTTTCCAATAACTCTGTACTGACCCGAACTAAGGAAACCTAGGTCAGCTTTCATAATATCATCACATATCAAATTAACACTTTCGATCCTTTGTAAATTTTTTTGCAAGTAATCAATATTCTTTGGGTCAATATCCATTGCTATTATTTCAACATCATCTTTATTAATAACCCTTGTTAAAGCACCCATTCCAGGACCAATTTCAAAGATATTTTCATTTCTGGATGCATTTATGGCTTCACCCATTTCAAATAAAATAGCTGGGTCTTTTAAATAGTTTTGACCAAACTGTCGTCTTCTATTTCTATCAATCATTAAATTAATCGTTGAGCAGTTTTAAATGCTTCTATTAGTGATGAAGGGTCAGAATTCCCAGTTCCTGCCACATCTAAAGCAACTCCATGATCCACTGATGTTCTTATAATTGGAATACCTAAAGTGATATTTATAGACTTTCCAAAACTTAATGCTTTTAATACTGGCAAGGCCTGATCATGATACATGGCGAGATATGCATCGGTTTCATTGAGAGTTTTTTTTGTAAATGCAGTGTCTGCTGATATTGGATCAGATATATTGATGCCTTTTGCTCTGAGTTTTCTAGCTAATGGATATAAAATCTCCTTTTCTTCTATTCCAATTTTCCCTCCCTCTCCGGCATGAGGATTTAAACCAAGCAGCTTTATTTTAGGCTTAGAGATACCAAACTTGGTCTTTAGCTCTTGATCTAAAATTTCTATTTTAGTTTGAAGCATCTTTCCATTGATTGACGATGCAACTTCTTTCAAGGGAATATGGGTCGTAGCTAGGGCAACTTTAATTTTTCCTGATGCAAGAAGCATTAAAACATCACTACTAAAGGTTAAATCCTGAATTCTTTCAGTATGCCCAGTAAAACTTTCCTCTATTTTAATAATATTTTCTTTGCTAAGGGGCCCGGTTACAAGCGCTGTATTTTTATCATTAAAGGCAAGCTCAATACCATAATCAAGATTCTTCAAAGTATAGGATGCATTCGATTTATAAAGCTTTCCTGGTGTAAAATTTTTGCATTTACTTAAAGTAATAATTTTTATTTGTGCATGCTTATTTCTAGAATAAATCTCATTTTCAGAAACTTTTACAATATCAATCTTTCTATTTAAGAGTTTTGCTCTACTTTGGAGCAGCAAAGGGTCTGCAAGCACAATTACAGGAAACTTAATTTTTTCCCAAAAATCAGAAGTTGCTAGTTGTATTATTAGATCAATTCCAATTCCAGAAGGCTCCCCAGGAGAATATACTAATCTTTTCAATCTAAATCTTTTATTTCAACAAAAGCCTCTGCTCTCATAGTTCTTAGGGTATTTTCAAGCTCTTCGTCATACTTTCTTGAATAAAGAATGTTGAAGGCTCTATTTTCAATAGCTTCATTGGTCATGTCTTTATTCCTTTGATCCATAAGCTCCAAGAAATGGAATCCAAACTCAGTTTGGAAAACATCCGATATAACCCCTTTCTCAATAGTTGTAAAAGTTGCTTCAAACTCTGCTGCTGTTATTCCTTTTCCCATCCAATCCAGCTCACCACCTTTTTGAGCAGACCCTGGATCCTCAGAAAACTCTTTGGCAAGTAATTTGAAATCCTCTCCATTTATAACTCTATTTCTTATATCAATTAATTCGAGCTCTGAAGCTTCCTCATCTCTAATTTCTGATGGCATCAAAAGGATATGTCTAACTAGCCACTGATCCTCGTATTGAACAAATTCACCTCTCTTTTCTTCTACTTTTAAAATATGAAAACCAGCTCCGCTCTCCAGCGGCGACGATATATAACCAACATCAATACCTTCTAGACCTTCATCAAAGAGAGAGGGCATATCTGACTTTTTACGCCACTTCATTAAACCACCCTCAGAAGCATTTGAACTAATAGATAGCTGTTTGGCTAAATCTTCAAAGCTCTGATCAGCATTTATTCTTTCTAACACCTTTTCTGCATCAGTTAATGTTTTTACCAATATCTGCCTTACTAGTAGCTCAGGCTCAAGTTGCTTTAGAGATTCATCTGTTGCTAGGAATGCTTCAAATTCTTTATCAGTAATATTAATAGAAGATCCAACACGACCTCTTTGAACTCTCTGAACAGTCATTTCTTTCTTTATATTATCTCTTAGTCTTTGATAAGACTCTCCTTCGCTATCTAGATATAAAATAAATTCTTCTAATGACATTCCGTTATTTGATGCAATACGAGCAACAGTAGTATTTAGTTCAGCATCACTAATTCTTACACCTGCCCGTTCAGCCATTTGAAGTTGAAGCTCTTCAACTATTAATTTTTCTATGGTTTGTTCTCTAAGCACACTAATTGCTGGCTTAGGTATATTTTGAGCATCGTACCTTTTAATGATTTCTTCTAAAGCCAAATCGATCTGAGATTCCATTAGAATCCCATCATCAACAATTACAGCTATCCTATCCAACGTTTCAATTTTTGAAATTGAAGGCATGGAGATTAAAGCTGTGAAGAGGAATATTATTTTTTTCATAGTAGATTAGTAGTTAAGAAGCGAATTATTAAACAATCTGGTTATATTATCAAAGGATGAATTAAAGCCTTTCAATTCAAAGCTTAAATTTAACCTGCTTTTGTTCTCAATATCTATAATATTATTCCAAGCATCATTTAGATATAGATAATTTATTTCATTATTCAAGCCAACATACTTTGATAATTCTTTGTCTGAATAGCTTAGTTGAATCCCAATACAGCAGTTTTGAAATCCTATGCCAAATAAACTCTCAATACTTGTATTAGTTTCATGATCTCTTTTTATTTTAGCTATGAAATCTAAATTTTTATTAATACCAATCTTTGCAAATACCTCGGAGTAATCCATGGGTATATTAAAATTTCCTGCCATTCTTCTATATCTTCTTGAATACCCAAAGGAGCCGTATTTGTTAGTTGTTTTCATATTTGTGCCTCCTAACAAAATAGAATTATTTTTTTTATCTAGGCCGCTATACATCATCAGCATTGTATTTTTCTTAGGCATATAACTTGCCATAAACACTATCGGTTCTGCATTCATGCCCATCATCATTGGGTTGTGAGATGGCATCTGCTCACTCACCTCGGCTTGATGCATCATTGGATTAACCCATACCCGGCGATCTCTGAGATATATCTTCTTTGATACATCCAATCTAAGCTTGTCCATGCCCATTTTTTTTGTTGTATAGGTGATCCCTATAGTATAAAAATTTTGATCTCCGATTCTATCTAACCCTGAAAATCTAGAATTATTAAAAAGTTGATTATTTGCTGATAAATTGTCACTATCAAAAATAGGATTCATAGATTGATCTTCATATCCAACATATCCTAATGCAAGCTTTGGCTCTAAGATTTTAGTCAATCCTTTTTCTTTTTTAAAAAAAGTAGACCTTACTAATATATTTATATTAGGCACAGATATATCTTTAGTAGGACTATCCTTATTAACTAAATTATATGCAATATTCTGTATGCCAATTTGAGATGAAATTTTAAAATTCTTGTAGCTCGTGTAATTGCTTACTGAAGCTTCTGAAAATACTCTTGCCCCCTCATTAGGACTTTCATTTAAGAAAAGGTATTTCCCCATAATTTGATAACCATTAAAGCCATGTACTTTGTTAGCTGAAAATTTAGAGTAGTTTATTTTGTAATTAAAATTAAAATTATTAATTGTCTTTGCATATTCAAGATCTACCTCTGGCGACTTTGAATAACCATTGGTTAGAAGAGGATTGAGGCTCTGGTATGCTAAATGGCTTATAGTAAGATCGATATCTTCCAAATTGCTTTGAAAAACAACATTTTGTATTAAATTCTCTGCTCTTTGATTTCCTAAAGCTACTATATCGCCTGGGATATCTCTTAAAACCATAGAATCAGAGGCTTTTGACCATTCAAATGCAATATTACTTGAATCCCCAATACTGAAGTTGTCATTAAAAGCATAAGCCCATCTATCAACTTTTGGTGAATTAAACTCTTTTGAATATTCCTTATCTTTATTTAAATAGACTATGTCTAAATTTCCAAGAGCATTTTCTTTTCCATGCACATATCTAGCATTGAATTCTAAACCTACACCTCTTTTTGCGATCAATCTTGGGGCTAAAGTGAAGTCTGATTTCTCTGAAGTAACTTTGAAATAAGGTGCAAGAAAATCCATGCCATCTGAGGAGTATGACAGCGAAGGCTCTAAAAATCCTGTCATACGATCAGAGGAGATTGCGAAAGGAACTATAGGTAGTATTAATATTTTCTTATTAAAAAGCTCTAAGGAAACATTCTTGGCAATCCCTCTTTTTGTTTCATTATTTAGTAAAATATTTTTAGCATTTAGAGCCCACCCATACTTTGGTTCACTACATGAAGTTATAGACGCGTTCGACATTTGAATATTTTTAACCATATCTCCATTTAGCTGTTCAAAAGATACTAATAGAGACCTTTCTGATAAAAACATACTGCCATTTGAAAGAGAAACATTCTGGTTGCCCCTATTAAAAGTGCCTTTCTTTGCACCAAATAAAACATTCTCAAGAGAAATAACCCCCTCTGCTTCAAAAGAAATTAATTTGTTATCTCTATCAACATCTGCAGAACCAGCTTTAAGAACCCCTCCATCAAAGTCTATAATTACATCACCATTTAAGATAAGTTTATTGTCCTTTGTGATCTCAAATTCTTCTGATCTAATATCTAAATCTTTATTATCATCAACACTGCCGAGATCAGGTAAATAATTAAAGCATGATAGTTGCGAATTTGTTGTATTTATAAGCTTATTGGTTATATCTGCAGCCAGACTCTGAGACTGCGCGATAATAATAAAAGTTATTATTGAAGTTTTATATATTATTTTCATTAAAATGGCTTTACCTAAAATTTAGATAGAATTTTTACAAGAAAGTTCTTTTTTAAGTTTTTAATGCATCTTCCAATTGATCAAGATGATCTTTACCAAAAAAGATTTCATCTTTATATATAAATGTCGGTACCCCAAAAACTCCTTTATCTACGGCATTTTGAGTATTTTTTATAAGTTCATCTTTGCAAGCTTGAGATGAGATAATTTCTTTTATCTTTAAATCATTTAACCCATTTTTTTTCAGAGTTTCAAAAAAATTCTCTTCATTGGCTAAATCTATATTTTGCTCCCAAACTGCTGAAAAAATACATTCCAAATAAGCATCTAAAATATTTAGCTGTTTTGCAGCTATTGCACCACGCTGGATGGCTACAGTTTTCATTGGAAAGTTTGAGTTAAACTTAAAATTTACAAGATTGTGTTTCTTTATAAATCTATCCATTTCAATCATTTGATACTTCATTTTACTTTCAACATCTGAGAAAGCTACGAAAGGAGGTTTATTATTTGTTAAATGCATAATGCCACCAAGCAAACACGGGATATAGTTAAATATAACTCCTGTTTTTGATTCAAAAGCAGGGATAATTTTATGAACGAAATATGCGTTAGGGCTTGCAACATCAAAGATAAAGTCTACTTTCATTTTTACCTACAATTTTGTAAAGTGGAATAAAACAATTAAACACTTTTATGAAAGATTTATCAAAGTTTTCAGCAGTCATCATAGGCGCTGGCGATGCCACAGGTTCAGCAATTACAAAGAAATTTGCATCAAAAGGTTACAAAGTATGTCCAGTGAGAAGACCTAAAAGTATTTCTAAATTAAATAATCTTTGCGATGAAATCAATCAATCGGGAGGATATGCGAAAGGCTTTGGTGTTGATGCAAGAAGTGAGGATGAAATTATTAATCTATTTAGGGAAATAGAATCGTCAATAGCACCTATTGATGTTGTTATTTTCAACCCAGGAGCAAATGTTTACTTTCCTGTAGAAGAAACAACCTCAAGAGTTTATCGAAAGGTTTGGGAGATGGCTGCATTTGCAGGATTTTTATCTGGAAGAGAGGCTGCTAAATATATGAAAAAAAGAGGCCACGGCAGTATATTTTTTACTGGTGCAACAGCATCGTTAAGAGGTAGCTCTGGATTCTCTGCATTTGCGGGAGCTAAATTCGCATTAAGAGCTTTAGCACAAAGTATGGCAAGAGAGCTTGGTCCAGAAGGAATTCATGTTGCTCACTTTATTATCGATGGAGCAATAGATACTCAATTTATTAAAGAGATGTTTCCTGACACATATGCTCTTAAAGATAAAGATGGCATTCTTAAACCTGACATGATTGCAGAAAATTATTGGAATATTCATTCTCAGCATAGAAGTGCCTGGACGCATGAGCTAGACTTAAGACCATACATGGAAAAATTTTAATAAACTAATTCAATTCATATTATATAAGGATAAAAAATGAGCTTAAAAGATAAGGTAATATTTATGTCAGGTGGTAGCAGAGGTATTGGCCTAGCAATGGCCAAAAAAGCTGCTAAAGATGGGGCTAAGATAGTAGTAGCAGCCAAAACATCAGAGCCTCATCCAAAGCTTCCAGGAACAATCTTTACCGCAGCTGAAGAAATTATTGAGATTGGTGGAGATGCTCTTCCTGTAGTGTGTGATATAAGAAATGAAGATAATGTTAGAGATGTGGTGAATCAAGCGGTCGAGCATTTTGGAGGCATAGATATTTGCATTAATAATGCATCTGCTATTCAACTAACAAATGTTACAGATACAGCAATGAAGCGTTATGACCTAATGCATCAAATTAATGGAAGAGGCACCTATATGGTCAGCAAATACTGCCTTCCTCATTTAATGAAATCTCAAAATCCGCATATATTGAATTTATCACCACCTTTGGATATGAGCCCTAAATGGTTTTCAGGAACTGTTGCATACACTATGGCAAAATATACGATGAGCATGTGTGTCTTAGGCATGGCTGAAGAATTTAAAGAGTTCGGCATAGCAGTTAATGCTCTTTGGCCTAGAACTGCCATTGCTACAGCAGCAGTTCAAAATCACTTAGGAGGAGATGAGATAATGAGGCTATCAAGAAATGTAGACATTATGGCTGATGCAGCATATGAAATTCTCACAAAGAGCTCAAAAGAATTTACTGGAAATTTCTGTATAGATGATTTAGTTCTTCATAATGCAGGAGTAAAAGATTTTACAAAATATGCCAATGTTCCTTTTGCAGAATTAATGCCTGACTTTTTTGTTCCTGACGACACTCCAGTGCCAGAAGATGTTAAAAACAGTTAATTGAATCAGGAGAACTTAAAAGATTTAGTAAAACAGCTTGGTTTAAATGCTGTTGAAATAACTTCTTTAAAGCTTGAAGCTAGCGGAAGAGAATATTATCGTTTACATTTTAGCGATAGTGAGTCATTGGTCCTATGCTATCTAGACCCAGTCTCTGGAAGCCATGAAAAATTTGTAATGCTTTCTGAATTTCTTCAAAGATCAAAAATACCATCACCAAAAATTTTAACTTATGATGCTGCGATTGGTGTGACTATACAAGAAGACCTAGGAGATACATCATTATTAGATTTTGATATGTCACAAAAAGGCAATCTGCTTAAGTTAGACGAGGCAATTTCAATCTTAGCCAAACTTCAACAGGCCATGATTCCTCAGCTACCATCATTAGATACATCTTCACTTTCGATACAAATGAACATGATGAAAGAAGTTTTCTTGAATAGTTTTCTTGATATATCTCTAAATTTTGAAATCGACAGACTTCGTGATGAAGCTATAGAAAAACTTCAAGAACAGCCATGGATGAATTGCCATTTTGATTTTGAAAGAAGAAACCTTCATTTCAACAAAGATAATCAATTATGTATTATAGACTTTCAAGACCTAACTCATGGACCAATTGGGATAGATTTAGCTGGCATATTGATAGATCATTACCAACCTTTGCAAAAAAAAGAAGTTTTAAACAAGTTAGATTTTTATAAAAAAGAACTAGATCTTGATGTTGACAGCAATGATATCTATGAATGGCTTAGATGGGGAGGGATTCAGAGAGGAATGAGAATTCTTGGGACATTGCCATATATATATTTTAATTCTGGAAGGTCATATAGACTTAAAGATCTTCCACAAATATTAGATAATTTTATTAATCTTATTCCAAATAGTTACGATATATTAAAAAAAGAATTAGAAGAGAATGTAAAAACAAAAATGATAAATAGGCTAGATAAGTTATGAAAGCAATGATACTTGCAGCTGGCCTAGGCAAAAGATTGAGACCGCTTACCAATACTATACCAAAACCTAATTTAATGGTTGGAGATAAATCTCTTATACAAAGAAATATAGAAAAATTGATAAGCTCTGGATTCAAAGAAATAGTTATAAATATCTCTCACCTAGGGCATAAAATTAAAGAGCATGTCTGCGAGAATTTTTCTGATATAGAAATTTCTTTTTCGGAGGAATCAGAGCCTCTTGGCACAGGTGGCGGGGTCAAAAAAGCTCTTAATTTATTAGGTGAAGAACCTTTTCTCCTTCTCAATGCTGATATCTATCATTTAATTGATTTAAATATAGCTCATCATGATGTCGAATTTGCCCATATTATTGGAGTCCCTAACCCAGAGCATAACCTTAAAGGCGATTTTTCACTTGATGGCACTAAGGTGTCGATAAAGAAGAATTCAAATAATGAATTTACCTGGAGCGGCATATCAATAATAAATCCTGTTATTTTTAATGATACAAATAATCTAATTGCGCCATATAGTATTTGGGGATCTGTAATAAAAAAATATATACAAGATGCAAAGGTAACAGCAGAAATATCACAAAAAACATGGATAGATACTGGAACTATTGAACGCCTAGGCCTTGCCAATAAATCATTTAAAGAAGAGAATTAATATATGGATAAAAAAAATATAATTGCGCCTTCTATACTAGCTGCTAATTTTGCAACTCTCGGTGATGAGGTTAAAAATGTTCTCAAGGCAGGAGCAGATTGGATTCATTTCGATGTAATGGATAATCATTACGTGCCTAATTTAACTATTGGACCTATGGTATGCAAATCTCTTCGAGACTATGGAGTAAAAGAATTTATCGATGTTCATTTAATGATTGATCCAGTAGACAATCTTGCTCAAGATTTTATCAAAGCGGGAGCGGACCTGATTAGCTTCCATCCCGAAGCATCAAAGCATGTTCATAGATCTATTAGCGCAATAAAAGAAGCTGGCTGCAAAGCTGGACTTGTTTTTAATCCAGCAACTCCTCTAAGTATTCTAGATAATGTTATAGAAGATTTGGATCTTGTTTTGATCATGAGTGTAAATCCTGGATTTGGTGGACAGTCTTTTATTCATAGCTCTTTAGAGAAGGTAGCAATAGTTAGACAGATGATTGATGCTACAGGTAAGGATATCCGTCTAGAAATTGATGGCGGCATCAATAATGAGACTATTGGGTTGGCATCTGAGGCAGGTGCAGATACCTTTGTAGCAGGATCAGCAATTTTTAATACCGAAGATTATGAGAACACCATTTCAACACTTCGCTCTAAGATTATTTAAATTCACTTGGCTTTTCTTATTTGTCTTACCGGGCAATGCATCTGATAAAATTAGCTTAGACCAATATCTAACTAAAATAGATATAGCCGACACCTTTAACAAAAGAAAAAAAGGCCTAATGTTTAAAAAAAGTATACCAGGCGACTATGGTATGTTTTTTATTTGGAATTCTTCCAAAATACAATGCATGTGGATGAAAAATACATTTGTTCCATTAAGTGTTGCTTATATAGATTCTCAGGGAAAAATAATTGATATATATGATATGGTGCCATTATCCAAGGCATCAATTTGCTCAAGCAAGCCTTTACCTTACGCTCTTGAAGTAAATAAGGATTGGTTTAATGATAATAATATCAATATTGGCGATACTATAGATCTAAAAAATATTTTAAAAAAATGATTACTAAAGATGAGTTTTCTAATTATGTGAATCAAGGTTTTTCTATGATTCCTATAGTAAAGAAATTATCGATTAAAAATGAAACTCCTTTAACAATATACTCAAGGTTAAATGGGATTAAAAATACTTTCCTGCTTGAGTCTGTGGAGGGGGGTGAGAAATGGGCTCAGTACTCTATCATAGGCTTAGATTGTATAGAGACGATAAAGGTCTCTGGAAAAAAAGTTGAAAGCATATCTAATGGCATCACCAATTCATTCATTTCAGATGATCCATTAAACAGTATAAGAAAACTAACTAAAAATTATAAAGCTCCATATATAAAAGATTTACCAAGATTCTTTGGAGGTTATGTCGGCTTTTTTGCATACGAAAGCGCTGGTTATGCAGAGGCAAAAATTGGAGATCTTCCGGCTAAAAGCTCTAAGTTTAAAGATCATATGCCTGAGATATATCTTGTTAAAGCAGAAAAGCTAATAGTGTTCGATAATATAGAAAAATCCATTCAGATTATTTTTAATACCGAACCAAAAGATAATTGTTATGAGGATGCTTTAGATCAGATCTCAAAGATAGAAAACGTTTTTAACTCTAAGCCTAAAGACCAAAATATAGGCTTTAAGAAACCAAAAGGAGAGATAAATTTCAATTCTAATTTTAAAAAAGAAGAATATTTAAATGCTGTAAATACAGTGAAAGATTATATTAAAGAAGGCGATGTTTTTCAGGTTGTTTTGGCCCAAGACTTTTCACTACCATTCAATTCTGATCCATTTATGCTTTATAAGGCTCTCAGGGAATTAAATCCATCTCCATATATGTATTTCTTGAATCTTGATGAATGCCAGGTTGTTGGCGCTTCCCCAGAAATACTTGTTAGATTAGAGGATAATGATTTAACTTTAAGGCCTATAGCAGGAACAAGAAAAAGGGGTGTTGATGATATTGAAGATAAAAAAAACGAACTAGATCTTTTAAGCGATCCCAAGGAATTGGCTGAGCATTTAATGCTTATTGATCTTGGAAGAAATGATGTTGGCAGAGTTTCTAAATTAGGGTCAGTTAGAGTCACCGATAAAATGATCATTGAAAAATACTCGCATGTTATGCATATAGTCTCAAATGTGGTGGGCAAAATATCTGATCAATTTGATTACATAGACGCTATGAAGTCAGCTCTTCCTGCAGGCACTTTATCAGGGGCTCCAAAGATAAGAGCTATGGAAATTATTAACGAAATTGAACCGAGCTCAAGGGGAATATACGGAGGTGCTATTGGTTATATTTCATGGAATGGAAATATTGATACAGCAATAGCGATAAGAACAGCGGTAATCAAAGATGATGTAATTCATGTAGGGGCAGGGGCAGGCATAGTAGCTGATTCCATTCCTGAAAATGAATGGAATGAATGTAAGCAAAAAGCAAAAGTCTTTTTAGATGCCTTGGAGATGATTGAATGATTCTTGTAATAGATAATTACGACAGCTTTACTTATAACCTTGTGCATTATATTGGAGAGTTTGAAAAAGATATTAAGGTAGTAAGAAATGATCAACTATCAGTAGAACAAGCATTGGGTATGAGCCCTGACAAGATAGTTATTTCTCCAGGACCATGCACGCCCTTAGAGGCTGGAATCTCAGTTGAACTAATACAATCTGCGAATGTTCCAATTCTTGGTGTTTGCCTTGGGCATCAGTCAATTGGAGCAGCATTTGGCGGCAATATAATAAAAGCAAATGAGCTTTACCATGGAAAAAAATCAAATATAAAGCATAGCGGAGAAAGTATTTTTAGTGGCATTAATAACCTCCATTCAGTTGTGAGATATCACAGCCTTATTGTTGAAAAAGATACTCTTCCAAAGGAATTAAAAATAATAGCAACACTAGATGATGATGCAGATGTCATAATGGCAATTGAGCATGAAAATAAACCAATATATGGAGTGCAGTTTCATCCAGAATCTATAGATACAGAGCATGGAATGAGATTAATCCAAAACTTTATATCAATATAATGAAATCTATAATAAATAAGATACAAGGTCATATAGATCTTAGTTTTGATGAGATGCAGCTAGCCATGAATGAAATCATGACCGGCAATATTGATGATCTTGAAATCGAGAAATTCTTATTAGCTCTTAATGAAAAAGGTCCTAGCGAAGAAGAAATTACTGCAGCAGCCTCAGTCATGAAAGAGAAATCTTTAAAATTCAAGATTGGGGATGGAAATCAGATTGACACATGCGGCACAGGAGGCTCTGGTATCCATACATTTAACTGCTCAACTGCTTCTTCATTTGTTGCTGCCGCTGGGGGCGCCTCAGTTACAAAGCATGGAAATAAAGCAGTTTCTAGCAAATCAGGAAGTGCAGATTTTTTAATGATTGCAGGAGCCGATATATCCCATGATAGAGAAAAGCTTTTAAACGTTTTTAACAAAGTAGGATTTGTTTTTCTTTACGCACCTCTTCACCATAGCTCTATGAGGTTTGTTATGCCAGCAAGGCAAAGAATTGCACAAAAAACAATCTTTAATTTACTTGGCCCTCATACAAATCCTTGCGGAGCTAAGAAACAAATTATAGGAGTTTATAATAAGAATCTTCTTAAAACCTTTTCTTCTGTTTCCAAAAATCTAGAAATGGAGCATGTATTGGTAGTTCATGGAGAGGATGGTTTGGATGAGATAACTATTTCCGGCAAAACATATATTTCAGAATTAAAAAATGGAGAAATTATGAACTATGAAATATCTCCAAAAGATTTCTCTTTAAAAAATAGGCCCTTAGCTGAAATTACAGCAAACTCTCCGAGTGAAAGTCTAGAGCTTGTTAAGGGCGCTTTTTCAGGAAAAAGTTCAGCAGTTCAAGATATGATTGCACTTAATTCAGCTGCAAGTTTGTATTTATCTAGACAATCTAATTCTATTTCTGAGGGTGTAGAGCAAGCCTTTGCTCTAATGAATGATGGCAGTGCTATGAACAAATTGAATGCATATGTAAGAGAGTCAAATCTCTGATGAGTATATTAAAAGAAATAGTTGAGAAGACTAGGATTACTATAGATAAAAGAAAAGAATCAAAATCTTTGAATTACTTAAAGTCTCAAGTTGAAAATTTAACCCTAGCAGAGCCTAATTTTAAGAAAAGCCTATTAAACAAGAATGAAGCTGTTATTGCAGAAATAAAGAAAGCATCACCAAGCGCTGGGATTATTTCTCACAATTTTGACCCAGTTAGCAAAGCAAAAGAATATGAAAATATTGGCGCATCTGCACTTTCTATTCTTACAGAAGAAGACTATTTTAAAGGAAGTTCAAAGTATTTAGAAGAAGTTAGGCGACAAACAAGACTACCTATTCTTAGAAAAGATTTTATGATTGATGAATACCAGTTATATGAAGCAAAGCTAATGGGTGCCGATTGCATATTGCTTATTGCAAGCATTTTAAATGATGAGCAATTAAAGAGTTTTGTATTGCTTGCTGAGACACTTAAGCTTGATTATTTGATTGAAGTTCACGACATTGATGAGCTTAGGCGAGTGGAGTGCTTTGAAAACGCTATTATTGGTGTAAATAACAGAAACCTCAGAACTTTTGATGTTGATATTAATAACTCAATAAATTTAAAGAAACAATTTAAAGGAAAAAATATTTTTGTGTCTGAGTCCGGAATAAAAAAGAAATCAGATATTAAATTATTAAAAGAAAATGGCATCCATGTTTTTTTAATTGGCGAAAGTCTTATGAAAGGTGGGCTTGATTGAAGCTAAGGGAATGGCAGGAAGCAGCATTTCCTTTATGGTGGGAAAGAAAAAGAGGCATCGTCAAGGTTGTAACAGGCGGGGGAAAGACAGTATTTGCAATTCATTGCTTAAAAAAATATTTAGAAGAAAACAGCAATAACTCTATCTTTATAGTTGTTCCATCAATCGCTCTATTAGATCAATGGTATGAGGGGCTTCAGCTTTCCTTTAAAAATAATGAAATAGCCTTAAATGGAGGTGGCGAGCGTTTAAATAAACTTTCCAAAATTACTATTTCAACAATTGATTCTGTAAAAAATATTATTGAAAATTTTGACGCCTCTAAAACCCTTCTTATAGTTGATGAATGTCATAAAATTGGAACTGAGAAGAGAGGGGAGACTCTTACAAATCATTGGCATGCAACCCTTGGACTATCAGCAACCCCAGAGCGAGACTATGATGATAATTTTTATATTATTATAAGAAAAATCCTTGGAGATATTATCTTTGATTATGATTATATTGACGCCAGAGAAGATGAAGTAATTGTTAATTTTAAGCTTCTCTATGCATATGCAGCCATGACAAATAGCGAAGAGGCTGAATATAAAAAATTTACCAAAAGCATTCAAAGAAGGGCCGCAACAATTGGCGGAAATAATATGAATGACTATCCACTAAAAATGCTTATATTCAATAGAGCAAGAATGGTTAAGAACTCTATAAACAGAATACCTTTTGGAATTGAGCTTCTACAAAAATATAAAAGAGATAGCTGGATAGTTTTTACTGAAAATAAAAAACAAGCCAAAGAATTTAATTCAATTATTAACTCAAAAGGTTATAAATCGGCTATTTATAATACAGATTTGGACACAAGCGAAAGAGAAGAAAATCTAAATAACTTTAAAAATGGTAACTTAAATGTTCTTGTAAGTTGCACCGCTCTTGATGAGGGGTTTGATATGCCAGAGGCAGATGGGGCTATGATATTAAGTGCCTCTTCTTCAAAAAGACAAAGAATTCAAAGAATGGGAAGAGTTCTAAGAATCACTGCCAATAAACAAAATGCCCTAATTGTTACTGTATATTCTTCAAAGACTGAGTATGAAAAATTAAGAGAAGAATCAAATAGATATCAACTTGAAGGAGTTCCAGTTAAGTGGCAACAAATGAAATAGTTTAGAGCTATATCTAAAAGAAAGTTTTAAATATATGTGCTTGAGGAAGTCATAATTTTTGCAGTATATTCCATGATCTTTTTTGTTGGCTTTCTAAGCTCCTCACTACCATTTTCTTCAGCTTGTTTGGCATGAGTATCCTCGTCTTCTCTCATAGTCTTTAATATTTTTATAGTATCTTTATCTTTAGAAGATATTCTATCAAGATGTTTATCTATATGCTTCACAACCTGTTTCTCAGTTTCTTCAACAAAACCTAAACTAACTTTTTCACCCATATTTCCAAAAATTGCACCTATCGCAAATGATCCTGCATACCATATAGGATTAAATACAGAAGCATTTCCATCAAGCTCATCCAACCTCTTTTTACACCAAATCAAATGGTCAGTTTCTTCCTCACCAGCTTCAATGAGATGCTTTTTAATTTCTTCATCCTTGCACACCATTGCTTGGCCGCGATATAGCGCCTGAGCAGCAACCTCACCAGCAAGGTTGACTCTCATCATTTGGATTGAAAGATTTTTCTCTTCCTTGGAAAGCTCTTGTTTCTGATCTTGAATATTTTCTGCTGGATAGTCTCTATTTGTTCCTGGCTTCTTATTAGATAGAGTCTTCAGCGCAATATCACATTCATTAATAATATTATCTATCAAACCCATTTCACACCCATATAAATACCCTTATAGCCAATGTCTTTTCTGTAAAAGGCTCCATTGAATGATACTTTTTTGACAAGATTATAAGCTTTTTCTTGAGCCTCTTTAAGATCATCACCAAGAGCAGTTGCACAAAAAACTCGACCTCCAGAGGTAACAACTGATCCGTTATATATTTTTGTACCCGCATGAAATAATTTTGCATCAGAGCCATCTATCTCTTCAAGCAATACTTCTTGATTTGATTTATATTGCTCTGGGTAACCACCCGATGCTATCACAACACCACAGGCAGACTTTGCACTCCATCTTATTTTATGACTATCAAGATTATCATTTATAGCATCAAGACAGAGTTTTACTAAGCTAGATTCTAATCGCATCATTATTGGCTGTGTTTCAGGATCACCAAATCTACAATTAAATTCTAAAACTTTTATTTCACCATCTTTTATCATTAGCCCGGCATATAAAAAACCTAAGTAAGGAGAGCCTTCATCTATTAGTCCTTGCATTGTCGGCTTCATAACCTCATCCAATATCTTTTGGTTAATAGTCTCTGTTACTATTGGAGCTGGAGAGTAGGCTCCCATTCCACCAGTATTTAAACCCACATCACCTTCACCAACTGCTTTATGGTCCTGACTAGTTGCCAATGGTATTATTTTATTTTTACTTACCACTGCTATAAAACTAGCTTCCTCACCTTCAAGGAATTCCTCAATC
>CAJQGY010000036.1 GCA_905478015.1 uncultured SAR86 cluster bacterium | reverse complement strand
AAAACAGGAGACTGGGGCTATATAGGTATATCTATTGACAATCTTGAGAGTGTTTATGGCATTCCATTCCACGGAGATGAAGATGAGCATGAAGAACATGAAGAGGAAAGGATTTTTTCAACTACAGATTCTGAAAGTCTTACTCTTAAGGGCTCTTACAATGTAGGTGGAAGTCTAGTTAATAAGGTTGATTACACATTCAGAAGTTCGGATTACTCTTTAACTGAAGCGCATGATGAAGAAGGGCATGATGAAGATCATGGTGATGAAGATCATGGTGATGAAGATGAGCATGAAGAGCATGCTCCAACAACATTCTTAAATAATGCTTATGAGTATGGGGCAATCTTTGATATGTCCAATGATGCAATTAGTCAAAAAGTTTCATTTAATTTTGTTGATGAAGATACTTCAATATTTGGAGAGGAAGCTTTTATGAATCCTGCTAATAACAGAGAACTTACTCTTGGTTATTTTGTTAGTAAAGACTATGAACCTTTTCATGTTGATTTTGGAATCAGACTGGATCAAATCGATAGAACTGGAAGTGTGTCCCATGAGGATGGTGATTTGGATAAATATAGTATTAATGATAATACAACTAGCTTTGCTTTGAATGTTGGCAGAGATTTAACTGATAATTTAGATGTTACCCTTGGCTTTGCAAGTGTTGAAAGATTGCCTTCAGTTATTGAATTATTCATGAATGGGCCTCATATGGCTACTGGTCGTTTTGAGGTTGGTGATCCAAACTTAAATAGCGAAACGTCAAATAATCTCGATATCACTTTCAACTATCAGAGTGGTGACTACTATGCTTATGCAAGTTTTTTCATTAATGATGTAGATAACTACATAACTCTGATGGATGAGGATGAAGGTCATGAAGACGACCATCACGATGAAGATCATGGCAATCTGATTCATGCAAATTATATACAAGAAGATGCAGAGTTTGATGGTTACGAAATAGAAATTGGAAGAACTATTGAATTAGGTTCAGGTAAATTGACTCTTTCCTATGGAAGGGATGTTATTAATGCTCAATTTACTGACGGACATAATGTCCCTAGAATCAATCCATCAAGAAATATCTATTCGCTTTCATATCTACAAAATGATTTAGTTTTCAAGTTAAATTTAAAAGATGTTGAAAAACAAAATAATTTTGGTGAAGGTGAGTCTGCAACAAGTGGATATCAAATGCTTGACACTAGACTTACTAAAACAATTGATCTGAAGGGAAGTTCTATTCTTAAGCTGTCTTTATTTGGTAACAATTTGCTTGATGAAGTTGCAAGAAACCATTCTTCCTTTGTCAAGAACGAAGTTCCATTGCCTGGAAAGAATTACGGAATGAAATTTAATTTAACTTTCTAATTAAATCAATTCTGTATATTATAGTTCCCCGAGTTCATTTATATAATGAATTTGGGGAAACTTTAGGGCAATAATGAAAACACAAATACTCTCTGATAAATTTGCAATGACACTATCTATGGTTTGTTTAGTGCACTGTTTATTTGCGCCATCACTTATTATTCTTACATATAGCTTTATGGCAATGTCTGTTGATAGTGAACTTGTTCATAAATTAATTTTACTAATTACAGTTCCTGTGAGTTTATTTGCTTTAAGTCTGGGTTACAAAAATCATAGCACTATGAATTTTATAGTCCTTGGCATAATTGGATTGCTTACTCTTGTTCTCGCT
Organism: uncultured SAR86 cluster bacterium; assembly: GCA_905478015.1. Taxonomy (GTDB): domain Bacteria; phylum Pseudomonadota; class Gammaproteobacteria; order Magnimaribacterales; family D2472; genus CAJQGY01. Next base: position 9,969 of record CAJQGY010000036.1, on the reverse strand, counting down.
GTAATATTAGGTGAGGGTGTTTTAGGTGAAAATGGCGAGTTATTTTTAACAATGCTAGGCTCAACCCTTGTTATTATATCTCACTACAAAAACTATCAAATTTGCAAAAAGACTAATTGCGACTGTCACGAGTAATAAGATAGTTTTTAATTCACAATTCGATATTTAAAGAACATTTGCAATCCTGTAGAATCCATTTTTTATCTAAAATTTAATGGCAAAATTACATAAATCAATCAGACTATTTTTAGTATTGTTATCTTTTCCCATATTTAGCAATCCTAATATTGAAGAAGTTGTGGTAACAGGCTCTCATAACAAAAACCTAGAACAAGACTCCGATCCTCTTCAGATATTCACACAGAAAGATTATAAAAACTTTAATACTGCTAATATTGCAGAAATAAGTCAGCACATACCCTCCTCCTCAGGCTCTCATTTTCAGTCAAATAATCTTGATGGTTTTGACCAAGGCATGTCATCCTTTAATATGAGGGGACTGGGTCATTCGTCGACATTGATCTTAATAAATTCTAAAAGGCATACTTTTGCAGGTACGCCGTCATCAGATGGAAGTAGTTATATAGATTTAAATATTATTCCAGAGATTGCGCTTAAACAAATTGATATATTAAAAGAAGGGGCAACTTCTATATATGGTTCAGATGCAGTTGCAGGAGTGGTTAATATAAAAACTGAAAATGATTTTTCAGGATTTAAAACTCAAGCAAGTTATAAAAAAACCTCGAATTATAATCAAAGTGATTCTTCTGCTGGCATCTTGTTTGGGTCTTCAATTGATAAATTAAATTATGTAATTGGTATTAGCACGCTAAATAGAGAGCCTTTGTCTGCAATGGAGATAAATGGAATTGCGGAGCTCGCAGTGAGCGGCCTAGGAAGATCATTTAGAGTTGCAGAAAATGACATTGTTGATACTGGCTTATGGATGGGAGTCTATGAAGCTGGCCAGAAAATTCCAGACCCTGAATGTGAGTCTAATGGCGGAACTCTCTTGAATGATGAGACTTGCGGCTTTAATTATGGTGAAAGGTTTAATTTAGTAAACGATGAGAAACATAACAAAATTTATACGCATATTAATTACGACTTAAGTTTATTTAATTACGAAGCGACCTTAATGTATTCAAATATTGAAGTTAATGATAATCCTCAATCACCCTCTTACCCGGCACTGCCATTTCTTTCAAGAAAAATATTACCAGGACAAGGTGGAAGTCCATTCAATGTTCCAGTGACCTGGTATGGACGCCCTCTTGGGCCAGAATTTCCATCTCCAAAATCTCCAAAAGACATTAAGCAATATAATCTTAATCAAATGGTAACTGGTGAGATAAGTGGGAATACTGAATTAGAAATTTCATTCACATCAAGCAAACATTCTAATGAACATTACAGACCAGACATTATTGATTCAAGATTTATTGATGCGCTTGATGGGGTTATTCTAAATTCGGATACTGATGATGAATTTTTTTGGGATATATTCACTCCATCAAACAACTCTAGCGAACTAATAGATTATGTCACCGGTGCAGAACAATCTAACAAAGAATCTTATTTAAAAAGTTTAGAAGCAGTTATTAGAACCAGTGTTGCAGATTTTAGACTGGCTTATGGTGTTCAATTAAATAAGGAAAATTTAAAAATTCATTATGATGAAATCAGTGAGGCAAGATTCGATGACAAAGGTCAAATATTAAAGACAGCAGATCTCTTTTTTTTAGGGGGTGGTATAAATGTTTCTAAAAGTAGAAGTAAATATGCTGCTTTTTTTGAAGCTGGAAGAAGTCTAGAAAAGTTAAGTGGGAAGCTCTCCGGAAGGTTTGAAAAATTTAACAGCGCTTCTTCTTTTGATCCCAAGTTGTCTTTTAAATATAAGCTGACTAACAATATTCATATTAGAGCTTCAAGAGGCTCTTCCTTTTCAATGCCTTCAATGGCGCAGATGTTTTCAAGTGAAATTAACCTTGGAAGTATTCGAGATATTGATGATAGTAGCCCTTTTGTCAGACAAGCTAAAATTGGTAATCCAAAATTAAAGCCAGCTTCTTCAATAAACAAAAATTTTGGATTGCTGTATAAAAGTACTGTTCAACAAATATCTTTTGATTACTGGAGCTTAGATTTCAAAGATAGGGTTACAGGTGAAAATGCTCAGGCTCTTCTAGATCAGGATCCATTTGGTGAGAGCATAACTAGAAATGAAAATGGCGATCTTATTGGTGTAACAACTTCCTATTTCAATGAAGAGAATACAAAAATTGCAGGATTCGATTTAAGTTATAAGATAGTTCTTTTTGATATGCCTAAATATGGAATTCTCAGTGGAAGATTAGATGCTACTTCACTTAAAAAATTTCTTACGCCATCTGAAATCCAGAGCAATAAAATGATCAATAGAATCGGAAAATTTAATTATGATACCCACTTATACTCTCTGCCAAAAAATAGAATCAATGCATCTTTAAGTTTAAATATGAATGAGTATGACTATAGAATTGCTGCAAGATATATAGATGGTTATGATAATAATAGAGAGGTCACTGGACGCGGCTTAGCACTTGGCTACACAAATACTATTGAATCTTTTTTAGTTATTGATTTTTCAATAGGAAGCTATGTAAATTTTAAAGATGGGGTTATTAATTTTAAAATATCAGTATCAAATATACTTGATGAATCTGCACCTCGTGTCTATGATGCTCCAGATTTTAGCTTTGATTCAAGAACTCATGATCCAAGAGGAAGAACTATTGGGCTGAGTTTTGAGTTTAAAAAGTAAAGAAATAATAAAACATTAAAGTTAATATAAGTCCCTTTTTATTCTAATTAAACTAAACTCTTCTTATGAACGAACTTGAAGCAACCATATCGCAAGTAATAGATGAAAATAATATTTCATCTGAATGGAATGAAGGATTGCTTAATGAGTTAAAGCATATAAACCTAGACTTAAATTCTAAAAGAAAAGATCTTACAGCAGCGCCTTTTATAACAATAGATGGTGAAGATGCAAAAGATTTTGATGACGCGATCCATTGTATCTCTAACGAGTCATCCTTCATCTTAAGTGTTGCTATTGCTGATGTTGCAGAATTAGTAAAGCAAGGCACTGCTCTTGATGATGAAGCTATAAATAGAGGCACATCGATATACTTTCCTTCTAAAGTTATCCCAATGCTACCAGAAGAAATTTCTAATAATCTTTGCTCGTTGGTACCAAATGAAATAAGAAATGTTGTAGTTTGTGAAATAATTTTTTCTATCAAGGGAGAAATACAAAGTTATAATTTTTTTGAAGCAAGAATAAGATCGCACAAAAGAATGACATACGCCCAAGTTGATAAATTTTTAACTACTGGCTCTGGTCTAGATAGGAATATTAGTAGCTCTTTAAAGTCACTTCAAATTCTTACAAAAATATTATTAAAAATAAGGAATAAGAGAGGTGCGTTGGAAATTGAGGGTCAAGAACCTCTGTTAGACATTGATGCTGAGGGTAGAGTAAAAAAGATAGTATTACCAAAAAGACTTTTTTCTCATCAAATGGTAGAGGAGGCTATGCTAGCTGCTAATGTTTGTGCTGCTAACTTTATGAATAAAAATTATAATTTTGGTGTGTATAGGATCCATGAAGAACCTGATGAATTAAAACTAGAGAGCCTAAAGAATTTCTTTTCTTTGAAAGGCTTCGCAGGTTCTTTCTCTAAAGATCCTGCAAATCTAATCAAGCAATGTCTATTACATTCAAAAGATCAAAAGCTAAGTAAAGTTCTTCAAACAGTTGTGCTACAAAGCTTAAAACGGGCAGAATATTCAACTGAAGAACTTGGTCATTTTGGATTGCAATTAGAGAGATATTCTCATTTCACATCACCAATAAGAAGATACCCTGATCTAATGACCCATAGGATGATTAAAAATATTTTAAGCAATACTTCCAATGAAGTTAACAAGGATAATACAGAAGAGATATGCATTGAAATGTCTGAGCTAGAAAGAGTTGCTGAGAAATCATCAAGGCAAGTAACTCAACAAATGATATGTTTCTATTTGAAGAAATATGTTGGGGAGGAAGTTAGTGCAATTGTTACTGGAATTGCTGAATTTGGTTTATTTGCCGAAATTCAAGGATTTTATATTTCTGGATTGATACATGTTACTGATTTACCTAGTGACAGGTATTTTCTTGACAAAGATTCAAATATTTTAAAAGGGAAGAAAACTGGGAGATCTTATAGATTAGGTCAGAATATTCTAGTCACCATAGCGAATGTATCAGCGGAAGAAAGAAAAATAACGCTAGTTCCAAAATATAAAAAAAATAAATGAGCGATAAAGATAATAATGTAAGAATAGGATTCCATAGCATCGAAAGTATTGTTGAAAATACTCCCGAAATTATTAAGAAGGTAATTCTTCCAGCCAAAAGAGATGATTTTAGGTTAAAGAATCTTAAGGAACGTCTTAATGAAGCAGGGATATCTTTTGAAAGTTCATTCAAGTTAAAGCAAGAGCCTGAGGCATATATAAAAGAACAATCAGAACAGAACTTTAAAGACTTAAAAAGCTTTATAAACAATTTTAAAGGCAGCCCCTTGTTACTTATCTTAGATAATGTGATAGATCCAAGGAATCTTGGTGCATGCATAAGATCTGCTGCTGTAACTGGTGTGGATGCAGTAATAATAAACAAACATCACTGCGCTCCTTCAAATTCAATATCCCATAAAGTGGCCGCTGGTGGTTTCGAATTTTCAAATATATTCCATGTGACCAACTTGATAAATTGCTTTAAATATTTAAAGGAGGCTGGGATCAACATCAGTGGTCTAAGTGAACATGCTGATGAAAAATATACAGATAATAATTTTAAAGAGTCCTGCGCATTGGTTATGGGATCAGAAGAAGGTGGCATTAGAAAGAAAACACTTGAGAAGTGTGACAATATTATCAATCTATCTTCAAATAATCGATTTAAAAGTTTTAATGTTTCTGTTGCTACAGGAATTATACTTTCTGAAGCGGTCAGGCAAAGAAATAAGGTTTAACTTGATATGATATTATTTTCTATTAGACTTCTAACATGTTAAAACAAAGAACACTTCGAAATGCTATCAAGGCAAAAGGCATTGGACTCCACACTGGAAAAGTTGTAAATATGGAGCTTATTCCATCTGGTCCTAATACCGGAATACACTTTATTAGATCTGATATAGATGAAAATATAAAAATACCAGCTCGTGTAGAAAACGTAGGAGACACTAGTCTTTCAACAGCTCTTATAAAAGATGACATCAAGGTTTCTACAATTGAGCATTTGCTATCAGCAATTGCAGGATTGGGAATAGATAACTGCATTATTAAAGTTGACGGGCCTGAGGTTCCTATAATGGATGGGAGCTCAAGTCCTTTTGTTTTTTTAATTCAATCAGCGGGACTACAAGAACAAGAATCATTAAAGAAATTTATAAAAGTAACTAAAGAGGTAACTGTAAGACGTGATGATGCATTTGCAACTATAAAACCATATGATGGTTTCAAGGTTTCTTTTAAGGTTGAATTTGACCATCCTGTTCATAAAAAACTTCCGTCAGAATCTATAATAGATTTCTCATCGACATCATTTGTTAAAGAAGTTTGTAGAGCTAGAACTTTTGGTTCAATGAATGATCTTGAGTTGCTTAAGTCTCAAAACCTCGCGCTTGGAGCAAGTGTTTCAAATGCTATAGCCTTTGGTGATGATGAGATTCTAAATGAAGAAGGGCTTAGATTTGAAGATGAAATAGTGAAGCATAAAATGTTGGATGCAATAGGAGATCTATATTTGCTGGGTCATAATCTTATAGGTCAATTCTCAGGCTTTAAATCTGGTCATGCGCTCAATAATGAATTGCTAAAAAAAATCATAGCCTCTGAAGATGCTTATGAAATTATAGAATTTGAAAATTTTGATAATGCCCCCATTTCTTATTCAAGACCTCCTTTTGGAGATGTGTGATTAATTGATTGGATATGTTTAAGCTATTAAAGAAAATATTTAAAACAAGCAATGATAGAACCATTCAACGAATGATGGTTTCTGTTAATGAGATTAATGATCTTGAGGATCAAATCCAAGAAAAACCTGAGTCTTATTTTAAAGAGCTCAAACATGAGCTTAATATTTTATATAAAGATAAGGATAAAAAATTAGACTCTATTCTTCCACTTGCGTTTGCTGCAACTCGAGAAGCAAGCAAAAGAACTCTTGGTCTAAGACATTTTGACTCGCAATTGCTAGGAGGCATGGCCTTATCTGAAGGAAATATAGCTGAGATGAAAACTGGTGAAGGTAAAACACTTGTAGCAACTCTTCCAGCTTTCTTAAATGCCTCTATTGGAAATAAGACTGTTTTAGTTACAGTCAATGATTATCTTGCAAAAAGGGATGCTGAGTGGATGAAGCCAGTATACGAATACTTAGGCCTGACTGTTGGAGTTGTCTATTCAAACCAAAATGCAGAAGAAAAAAAACAAGCGTATGATTCAGATATTATTTATGCCACCAATAATGAACTTGGATTTGATTACTTAAGAGACAATATGGCTCATAGAGTTGAAGATAGGGTTCAGTGCTCGCTAGATTTTGCAATTATTGATGAGGTTGATTCAATTCTGATAGATGAAGCCAGAACACCTCTTATTATTTCCGGTCCATCAGCTGAAAGCTCGGAAATGTATAAAAAAATTAAAGGGTTTATACCTAAACTAGTTAAGCAAGATAGAGAAGCTACTGAAGAAGAGCCTCTTCTGGAAGATGAAAGAGGGCATTTTATTATTGACGAAAAAAATAGGACTATTGACTTAACTGATGATGGTTATTTAGTTGTTGAAACGATGCTTGAGGAGGATGGAATAATTGGTCAAGGTGACGGGCTTTATTCTGTATCTAATTTAAAAATTATGAAGTTTGTTCAAGCTAGTCTTAAAGCGAGCTTTCTTTTTAAAAAAAATATTCACTATTTAGTAAGAAATAATGAAGTGTTGCTTATTGATGAGCATACCGGAAGAACAATGCCTGGAAGGAGAATTAGTGAAGGGGTTCATCAAGCTTTAGAGTGTAAAGAAAATGTAACAATCCAAAGAGAGTCTCAAACACTTGCATCGACCACATTTCAGAATTTCTTTAGATTATTTAAAACTCTCTCTGGTATGACTGGAACTGCTGATACGGAGGCTCCTGAATTTAGAGAAATTTACAATCTCAATGTTGTGATAATTCCTACAAATGTTCCAATGGCTAGGAATGATATGAATGATCTAGTGTTTCAAAATAGAAATGCTAAATTTAAGGCTCTTGTAAAAGAAATTATTGAGATCAGAGAGAAGGATGCCCCTGTATTGGTTGGAACTGCATCCGTAGAATCATCTGAGGAAGTTTCTGATTATTTAACAAAAGCAAAAATTCCTCATCAAGTCTTAAATGCAAAACATCACGAAAAAGAAGCTGAAATAATAGCCAATGCTGGACGGCCTGGTGTTGTAACGATTGCAACCAATATGGCTGGAAGGGGAACTGATATAGTCTTGGGTGGTAAAAAAGACGATCAAGATCTTGTTGGATGGGAAAAAAACAATAAAACTGTTTTAGATGCTGGAGGTCTGCACATTCTTGGAACTGAAAGGCATGAATCTAGAAGAATAGATAATCAGCTTAGGGGAAGATCTGGAAGACAGGGTGATCCAGGGTACTCAAGGTTTTTTCTATCTATGAATGATGACCTATTAAGGTTATTCATAACAGATTCAAGAAAGAATTTGTTTGAAAAGTTAGGTATGGGAGATGAGCCAATAGAGCATGGCATGCTATCAAGAAGTATTGAAAATTCACAGACAAGAATTGAAGCTAGAAACTTTGATGCTCGAAAAAACTTACTAGAATATGATGATGTTTCAAATGAACAAAGAAAGGCCACTTACTCATTAAGAGACCAGCTCCTTGAAGAAGAATCAATAAATGAAACTATTCAAATTCTTATTGAAGAGCAGTTTAGGTCAATAGCATATCGATATGTCCCGCTAGAATCAATTGAATCTCAGTGGAAGTTAGAAGAATTGGATCTCTATCTTAAAGATACATTTGACTTAGAAACAGGGATACATATTAAAGCGACAGAGAATAAAAAATTACTACCCTCTTCTATAGCAGAAGATATAATAAACTTCGCTAAAAACCATTACAAAAATAAGTATGAGCTGCTTGGCAATAATCTTAAAGATCTAGAAAGACAAATCATGCTACAGGTTCTTGATGTGCACTGGAAAGAACACTTAGCGGAAATAGATCACCTGAGAGGAAGTGTAGGCCTAAGGGCGTATGCTCAAAAAAATCCAAAAAATGAATTTAAAAAAGAAGCATATAATATGTTTGAAAGTATGCTCGATGAAATAGATTTTGAAACAATAAAAGTATTATTTTCTTTAAAAATCTCTTCAGAGGAAGATTTGAAAAGAGCTGAAAGAAAAAATACAACAAATGACCCTGATATTAGTTTAAATAAGCAAGAAATTTCTCAGAATTTTGAAGATAACAATAGACGTGGAGCCTCAAACACTGCTTCGGCAATAAAAAGAGACGAGCCAAAAATTGGAAGGAATGAATTAGTAAAAATCACAAATGGTAAAGAAACAAAAGAGATGAAATATAAAAAAGCTCAAGCTTTAATTGAAAAAAGTGAGTGGAAAATTATTTAAATTTACAAACTAATCTTCATAAAAATCTTCTGAGTTTACGGGTCTTGAGATTATATTTTCTTCATTTGCCCAACTACCAAAATCAATCAGCTTACATACTTCAGAGCAAAAAGGCCTATACTCATTATCTTTAGTCATATTTGTAACTTTTTCACATCGGGGGCATTTATTCATATTAATTCCTAGAGAAGGTTTAGGTAAAATTTATGTAAATTGTTAACTTCATTTTTTAGGTGCTCTAAGTCTGAATTATTTTCAATTACATCATCCGAAATACTAAGTCTCTCACTCCTTGTTGCTTGATTCAATAAAATATTTTTTATATTTTTTATATTTACAGAATCTCTAGTGCTAGCTCTTTCTATTTGAAGAGACTCTTCACAGTCAATTAGAAGTATTCGATCATAATTATTCTGAGAGCTAGTCTCAAATATTAATGGGACTTCTATTATTTGATATGGGGACAATGAGGAAGTAATTAATTTCGAGATTGTATCCCTTACTATTGGGTGAATAATGTGTTCTAAAGATTTTTTTAGATCAGGTTCAACAAAGATTTTTTTTCTTAATAGGGCCTTGTTAACATTGCCATCTTTATCAAGAAAGCTAGTACCAAATACCTTAAGAAATTTAAGATATCCAGCTGACTCTTTTTCTAAAACATTATTGGCAATTTTGTCAGCTTCAATAACATCAATTCCAATAATTTTAAAAAAATTTGCTGCTGCTGATTTTCCGGAACCAATGCCGCCTGTTAATCCAATTATCATATAAACATTATCACAGAAAAAGACATAAAAAAAAGGCCCTCATGAATGAGAGCCTTTCTAAGTTAAAAAGCCTGACGATTTCCTACTCTCACACAGGGAGACCCTGCACTACCATTGGCGTTAACTCGTTTCACTTCTGAGTTCGAGATGGGATCAGGTGGTGCCAAGTTGCTATTGTCATCAGGCAAACTGGTATGAATTTTCTTAATTTTTTTGATTTCACTACAATGTTACTCAAATCATAAACCTTACTTAAGGTTACATGATCAAGCCTCACGAGTTATTAGTACAAGTTAGCTCAACACTTCGCAGTGCTTACACATCTTGCCTATCAACGTCATAGTCTATGACGACTCTTTAGGAGACATAAAGTCTCTGGGAGATTTAATCTTGGGAGAGGCTTCCCGCTTATATGCTTTCAGCGGTTATCCTTTCCGAA
>CAJQGY010000035.1 GCA_905478015.1 uncultured SAR86 cluster bacterium | reverse complement strand
CGAATCTCTTTGAGAAGCCTATTACATTTAAAATCCTTCTAACCTTGTCATCTATAATCTCTGGATTAACTTGATTGTTTTTAACTGCATTTACAAGCTCCTTGCCCCAGTTCTTTGCAGGACCCGGCATCTCAAGGTCTAAACCGCCGTTGGCATTCTCAATTGTTTCCATGGCAGCACCCCAGTCACTTACAACATACCCATCAAAACCCCATTCATTTTTTAATATGTCTATAAGAAGTTCCTTATGGGAGCTGCAATAGATATTATTCAGCTTGTTATATGCACTCATTACCACTTTTGCATCTCCATCTTTCACTCCCATTTCAAAAGGGAGGAGGTATATTTCCCTGAGAGCTCTTTCACTTATATTTGAGCTAACCGCATACCTCTGGTACTCGGTATCATTCCCTACAAAATGCTTTAAACATGCAGCCACATCCTGTGATTGGACGCCTTTAACGTATTCGGTTGCTATCATGCCAGTCAAGAAGGGATCTTCAGAATAACTTTCAAAATGTCTTCCGCCTAACGGGTGCCTATGAATATTTATAGTTGGACCAAGAAGAACATCAACATCTTTAGATTTTGCTTCCTGTCCGAGAGCAACTCCAACTTCATTAATAAGGCCCATATTCCATGTTGATCCTAAGGATATCGCACAAGGAAAACATGCAGAAGACTTCCCTGAAGTGCCATTACCTCTAACACCATTCGGCCCATCAGACATTTTAATGCTTGGGATATTTAGTCTTTTTATTGAATTAGTATGCCAAGCATCAAATCCACTTAAGAGCTCTATCTTCTCTTCTAAAGTTAACTCTTCAATAATTGAATCTATATTTAGCATATTAGAAATTTTTAATTTATTACTTAAATGAATTTAGGGATTCAATCATTTTCTCTTGAACTTTTTGCACAGCCTTGAGAGGCCTGATCATAACCTTAAAATCAACGATTTTTCCTTCATTATTCCACTTGATCATATCAACTCCATTTACAGATATGTCATCTATGAAAGTTTCAAATTCAAGTACGGAGTTTATTCCATCATGAACTTCTCTTATGTACTTAAATTTATCCATATTAAATGACTGTCCAGCGGCAAATAAATACATTTTTGTTATCTCTTTTCCTTCCATTGGTTTAAAGACTACTGGGGAGGTGAAAACAGCATTATCTGCAATGATTTTATCCAGCTTATCGAGCTCCTGGCTTTTAAAGACCGTGTGCCAAGAATCTATATATTTTTTTGCAGTCAATGCTCTTCCTTTTTATCAATTAATTAGATATTTTATCTTCTAAAGACTTTCTAACTTTAAGTTTTCTAAGGCTAATTTCATCCTTTAAACTCATTACATATGCAGCACCCGCCAAGATTAAAATACCGGAGGCTTCATAGATAATATTTATAGAATCCAAGTCTTTGCTTTGAAGAATGATCATTCTTGTTAAGGCAGTCATAGCAATAATTATTGGCAATGTAACAGGAAGCCGGTTATTTATATAAAAGGCTCCAACCATGCCAAGAACTTCTGCATAGATAAAAAGTAAAAACAAGTCACTTAAATTTACAGTTTGAACATTAAACATTCTTGCAAGCTCTATACCAGTTGCAAAAAGAGTAGCTATTGCAATAATCATCAAGATGCCTCTTTCTGATAACGATATAAATTTCTGCCATAGGTTTTGATTATTCATAGTTTATCTCCAATTACATTTATCCTAACCAAATATTATTTTTTTGCAAAATTATAAAGTTAATTCTAATCAGCATTTCATTGACAATATAATCTACCTAGGCGATTGTTAGTTATTAATAAATAAATAAAAGGTATTAAATGAGTAAGGTATTAGTTACTGGGGCTTCTGGATTTATTGGCTTGCATTGCATTCAACAGCTTCTATCCAAAGGCTATCATGTTAACGGGACCGTAAGAAGCCTGAGCAGAGAAAGTGAAATTAGAAATGGTTTATCAGCCGTTGGAACTAGTCATGAAAATTTGAAACTTTATCCATTAGATCTAAATAGCGATGATGGTTGGGATGCTGCTATGGCAGGATGCCAATACGTTCTTCATGTTGCCTCACCAATTTCTTTGGATGATCAAAATGAGGATTATTTTGTAAAACCAGCGGTTGCTGGTGTTAAAAGAGCTCTTAAGTTTGCAAAAAAATATAATATTAATAAGGTTGTATTGACCTCATCAGTTGCGGCTATCTTCGATACCATGGAGAAAAAAAACCATTTCGACGAATCGGATTGGTCAGATCCAAATAATCCGGCTATCAGCCATTACTCAAAAAGCAAAACCTTAGCAGAGATGGCTGCTTGGGATTATGTTAAAAATGAAGGAAACCCATTTGATTTAGCAGTTATCAATCCAGCTTTAGTGACTGGTCCAACTTTAACCGGTGACCTTGGCGAATCCAATAAAGCAGTACAGATGGTTGCAGGGGGAAAAATGCCAGTAGCTGTTCCTCTAATGTTTGGCTATGTTGATGTTAGAGATGTTGCCTCAGCACACATATTAGCAATGGAAAACCCAGCATCTAATGGCGAGAGATTTGCATTGGCCGAAAAAGATTTATGGTACAAGGATGTTGCCAAGCTATTAAAAGACAATGGTTTTGAGAAGGCACCATCAATTGCAATACCAGTTTGGCTTGCAAAAATTCTAGCAAAATTTAATAAAGAACTTAAATTAACTTTGCCATATTTGGGGAGGTTAAGGAGCGTTCAGAAAACATCAAAAGCTAAAGATGTTTTAGGCTGGAATCCAAGACCTGCAGAGGAATCTATTTTGGAAGTTGCTAATCAAATGAAAGAGATGGGGCAGCTTTAAACTACCTTAGGAATTATAGCCTTTCTATCTTTGGGGTAATTTTCAAATTTCATTTGATACCATTTATGATTTGAGATTGCTCTAGGAAATAGGTTTGCAAATGTCCATATTAAGAACACAAAGCCAGATATACTCCAGGTAAGTATTGCCCAGCCCAGCCATTCAATAATTTCACCAAAGTAGTTTGGTGAAGAGATGTAACGATGAAGAAAAGAATTTGGAATATGATAGCCAGGCCCTTTAACTTTTTTCATTTTAAGAATTAAGAAGTCTGAATATATATTTATAAACATTCCTATAATAAATAATACTAAACCGAGTTGAAACACATATGTCTCGTACCAACTTTCTGTGTACTCTGTAAAGAAATAAATTCCTATTGCTTGAACAAGTACATTAATTATATTGAACCCAAATGCTGAAAGCGCGATAGTTATCGGCATAGTTTTAGAAGTCATATCCATCCAAAACGGATAGATAAATGTCCTATGAATATAGTGCATTAGCCAAATCATCAAGAAGGTTTCATGAATTACGTTAAGGCTATCTCTCATAAACCATCCTAGCAAAAACATTAAAATTACCGAGGGACTTTCCATTAATATCCACCCTAATCGAGCAGATATCTGAACTCCCCACCCCGAAGTCTCATGCCTTCCATACGGAGCAGTTGTTTTAAAAAGATAAAAAAATGTACCTATAGCAACAAGAACCCACATAACAAGAAAAGTATTAAATAGAACCATTGCAAAAAAAATATTTCATTCTTACTTTAGTTTACACATCTAGTGTTAAATCATAAACTTAAGGAGTATATTTTTTAGGGGGAACAATATGGATAAATATGATTTTATAATTTTAGGAGCAGGTTCAGCAGGATGTGTTCTTGCTAATAGGTTGAGTGCTAATCCTAATTTTAAAGTTTGTTTGGTAGAAGCAGGCCCTAAAGATAATGATCCAAGAATACATATTCCACTTGGCTTTGCCTTCTTTGGTACAAATTCTCCTTATAACTGGTCATATGAAACCGAGCCTCAAAAAGAGTTTGAAAAGGTCGTTGTTACAGAACCAAAATCAGCTGTAGCAGATTCTGCAGGAGGGGTTCATGAGGTAGAGGTTGAATCATTGGAGCATAGAAAGGGATATCAGCCCAGAGGAAGAACACTTGGTGGATCAAGCTCTATAAATGCAATGCTTTATGTTAGGGGTCATAGGTGGGATTATGATCATTGGTCAGAGCTTGGAAATGATGGCTGGTCTTATGATGAAGTTTTACCATATTTTATAAAAGCCGAGCATAATGAGGAGCATGATGATAAGTATCATGGTCAAAATGGCCCATTGAATGTTAGCAAAATTAGAAACGACAATGTTTTCACTGATGATTTTGTTGCGGCAGGCTCAAAGGTTCATAAGTTCAACAAGGATTTTAATGGAGAAGACCAAGAGGGTGTTGGCTATTATCAAACTACTCAAAAAAACGGAAAAAGATGCAGTGCTGCCAAAGCATATTTAGTTCCTGCCTTAGAAAGAGAAAACCTTACAGTTCTAACTGATACCAATGTAGATAAAATAATCATGGACGGCGACAGGGCTATTGGAGTCCGTTGCATTGATAAAGATAAGAAATCATTTGATATTCACTGCACAAAAGAAGTCCTTCTTTCATCAGGAGCATTTGGATCACCACAGATAATGCTTAGATCTGGACTTGGGCCCAAGGGCGAGATCTCCAAGCATGGCATAGAGCATCTTGTTGAATTACCAGGAGTTGGGAAAAATCTTCAAGATCATATTGATTATTTAACAATACACAAATATAACTCAATGCATTTAATAGGCTTTTCATTAAAATCTATTTTCTATAAATTCCCTCTTGAAATCCTTAAATATATTTTTAAGAAAGTCGGCCTATTTACCTCAACAGTTGCTGAGAGCGGAGCATTCTTAAAGACAAGCGATAGCGTGCCAGTGCCAGATATTCAGCTTCATTTTGCACCGGCTATGATTATTGATCATGGCAGAACATCTGTTTGGGGCCATGGCATGAGTTGCCACACATGTCTTCTGCGACCAAAGTCAACAGGAGAGGTTACCTTAAAATCAAGCGATCCATTTGATGATCCTTTAATAGACCCTAAGTTCTTAAGTCACCCAGATGATATGAGGGTTATGATCGAAGGCTATAAGAAAATGATGGAAATACTTCACACAGAGCCTTTCAATAAATATATTCAAGACCATGTTCATCGACCTGTTGATATAGATGATGATAAAGATATTGAACAGGCTATAAGAGAAGATGCTGACACCGTTTATCATCCAGTTGGAACTTGCAAAATGGGTTCAGATGAAATGAGTGTAGTTGATAACAATTTAAAGGTTCACAAAACCAATGGATTACGAATTATTGACGCTTCAATAATGCCTACTCTGGTAGGCGGGAATACAAATGCCCCCACAATTATGATTGGTGAAAAGGCTTCAGACATAATTCTTGCAGAGTGGTCATGAAACACAAAAGATTAAGCTTTATATTTTTTATCTGTATTTTTTTTGGAGCCAATGCAATGGCTGCAACAAAAGACTCAGTAATTATTGATGTAAGAACTGAGCCTGAATGGGTGAGTGGTCATCTTAAAAATGCGGCTCACATTCCTTTGGCAGATATAGGTAACAAGATCAAATCTCATGAACCCAATTTAGATAAAGAGATAATGCTCTATTGTCGAAGCGGAAATAGGTCGGGCAAAGCAAAGATTATTTTAGAAGATTTAGGTTACACCAATGTTAAAAATATTGGCGGCATATCTGCTGCCAGCAAACTCCTAGATATTAAAATTATAAAATAAGTTTATTTATATAAAAAAATACATATTCCATGTTGACACTGTAAACATATATTGTATTATGTTGCGTTGAGATGTTTGCAGTGTAAACATTAAATATAAATTTTAATTTTAAAGGACCCCCTAAAATGTTCAAATTAAACTCATTACTTGCAATTTTTGCATTCAGTATATTTGCTGTTGAAGCAGATACTATAAATTTTGATATGAAAGAAGACATATCACTATCAGGAAAAATAGCTACGGTTAAAACTTCATCAAAATATAAGTCAGTTGCAGGTTGTGCAGCCTTATGTGAATCAAAAAATTCTTGTGCAGCGTTTGTTCTTAATACAAAAGCAGGAAGCTGTTCAATTCTTAAATCAGTTACTAAAGAGTCTGCTAAAAAAGGCTCAACATCAGGCGTAAAAGGATAAGAATTTTTGTTATAGATAAAGGTCTCAGTTTGAGGCCTTTTTTTTATTTAAAATAAGTGCTGAGTGATCATACTTGTGTTTAAATAAATCATATGGGCGCTTTTTCTAATTTCTTCTCTAAATCAAACAGCAAGAAAGTTTTATCATTTGATGGTGGTGGCGTTAGGGCTATTGCAGGGCTTGTTTTTCTTCACAAATTAGAGGTTGAGAGTGGTAGAAAAGTTTCTGATATGTTTGATATGTTTGTTGGTGTCTCAGCGGGCGCCTTAAACGCTTTATGTTTAGGTGTTAATCAAATGAGCGCCAAAGAAATTAAAGACTACTGGTCAACAGACTATATTGAAGAAATAACCTCTAGTAATTTTTTTTGGGATAAAGCTTCAATAATTCAAGCAAGACCAAAGTATGAAAATACTGGGCGAATAGAAGTACTTAAGAAGATTTTTTATGACAAATCAATGGGGGAGTCACCTAAACCGGTTATGACGCTTGCTTATGATGTTGAAAATAGATCCTACGTTATCCATAGTAGCTTCGGAACTCCAGGAATTAGTATTATCAGTGCCTGCTGTGCATCAAGCGCAGCCCCTATTTATTTTCCTACATTCCAAGCAGAAGACGGAGGTTGGTATATTGATGGAGGTGTTGTTTCAAACAACCCATCATTGCTTGCATATACACAAGCAAAAAAATATTTTCAAACAGATGATATTAAAGTCTTAAGTATCGGCACAGGATTAAATACTAGAAAGATTAATGGTAAACAGTCTGCATCGTGGGGAGGACTAGGCTGGCTTCGACATGATGTTATGGGAATAATGCTTGAGACTGGTCTTGAAAACGACTTAACTCAAGACATATTAGGCCAATCATATTTACGAATTAATTCTCCGATAGGAAAAATAAATAGAAGACTTGACGATAGCTCTGGACCAAATCTAGAAAAAATACATCTGATGGGTATGAATTGGTGGGATGAGTTTGGAGATGAAGCATTAAAATTTTTAGACACCTAAAAGGGTATTAAATATAAAGAATGTGTTGTAAGATACGTTTTTTTTAACTAATTGGAAATTATGAATATATACGTCGGAAACATTTCTTGGGGCATGAGCGACCAAGACCTAGAAAACCTTTTTGCTGAGCATGGAACTGTCACTTCTGCAAAAATTATTACAGACAGAATGACTAATCGATCAAGAGGTTTTGGCTTCGTAGAAATGAGCGATGGTGCTGAAGGCGCAATTGAAGCTCTACATGAAGCAGAAATTGACGGCCGTAAACTTGTTGTTAATGAATCAAGACCTAGAGATAACGGTTAGTTCATAAAATAATCAATTTTAGAAAAGGTAAATGATCAGATCATTTACCTTTTTTTTTATCATTTTGTAAATTATTTACTTTTTTGACTAAATGTGTACTAACTTGACATATTAACGTCAAAATTGTTAAATGACGATCATAAATCTTTATAAATCTTATAGGAAAATAACTGTGAATAAATATCTATTATCGCTCTTACTTTTAGCACCTTTAACAAGTGTTATAGCTCAAGAATCTAATGAAAAAGAAGAAGAACAAGCAGCCGTTGAAGAGGTTGTTGTAACTGGAATAAGGTCTAGTTTAAAAAATGCTATAGACATTAAAAGAAAAAATGTTGGTGTTGTTGACGCTATTACAGCCGAAGACATAGGTAAGTTCCCTGATGGAAACTTAGCTGAATCATTATCAAGAATTGTAGGTGTTGCTATTGATAGATCTAACGTTGAGGGATCAAAGGTAGCAGTTCGTGGTTTGGGACCAGAATTTAATCTTGTAACGCTTAATGGAAGACAGATGCCAACTGTGCCTGGGACATATGGTGGAGGTAGGTCTTTTGATTTCGGAGATATTTCATCTCACGGCGTATCTGCTGTTGAGGTATATAAATCAGCCAATGCAGTATTACCTACTGGAGGAATTGGAGCTACCATTAATATGGTTACAACAAAACCTCTTGAGGTCGGCAAAACAGTAGGCTCTTTTGCAGTGAAAGCTATGATTGATACAGAAAACGAACAAGGAGATGAAGTTACACCAGAGCTAGATTTTGTTTTTTCTACCATTGGTGAAGACTACAATGGAGGGTCTTGGGGTTTATCTTTCTCTGGAACCCATCAGGTAAGACATAACAGAGAAGAGGGCACAAATGAAATAACTTGGAATCCTAGTACTATTGAAAATTATCTACCACCAGAAGCGGTAGTAACATCTTCAAACCAACGAGAAGACAATGCTTTCTTCTATCCAAGAAATTTAGTTTATAAGCACAAAGATAATGAGAGAGTTAGAAATAACTTCCAAACAGCTTTTCAGTATGAACTTGGAAGGGTAAGAACTACATTGGACTATACGTACTCTAATGTAGATTTTGCAAGCACTGGTGTTGAAAATGGAGCTTGGTTTTCTGGTTGGAATGCTAGAAATGTAACTATCAACGAGAATGGTGCCGTAATTTACTCTGACGACGTAGGACAAGCAGGAAAAGGAAGAGAGTTTTTTAATAACATCCTCTGGGCTGGATCTGTTAACAGAAACAACTCTTTAGGTTTTAATATAGATTTCCAAGTAAATGAAGATCTTAATCTCACTTTTGACATGCATGATTCATCTGCAACTATTAAAAGTTATGGCAACTCAATCATGTTCTCAAACGCTAGATGGTCATCTGCGGGAAGCAGAACTGACGGAACTGGTCCTTTTGGCCCAGTAGGTGGAGCCAGAATGGGAACTGCTACTTTCGATTTTACTGGGATGATACCAATACTTGATTATACGGCTTTTGATGAAAATGATATGCAGAATGGTATCACTACTCCAAGGGAGCTAGTAGCATCAGATTTAGCCCCGGTTGAGGCTTTGATGGATTATCA
>CAJQGY010000034.1 GCA_905478015.1 uncultured SAR86 cluster bacterium | reverse complement strand
GTTGACCAAGATATAAGACAGTTGGTGTCAGTTGGTGAAGTTGATCTTGGTACTAATGGAAATAAATCATCGTAATATTGTTCAGGAATAATATAACCAATCGCATAAGCACAAATCATTCTTTTTTGTAATGATGTTCCTTGGATGTATTTAGAAATTAGTCTATGCGCATGCAGCGCTCCCTGACTATGACTCATTATAATAAAAGGTTTATTATTATTGAAGTTCTCAATAAAGTAGTTAAAAGAGCTTAAAACATCTTCAAATGCTAGATCATGAGCTTTCATACCGTCAGAATCTTTAGCAAAATAAGAATAATAGGTGGCTTGCCTGTATTCAGGTGCATATATATTACAACTATCATTAAATGCTGAAACTTGATTACCAAGCATCATTTCAGTTCTTTCGTAGGCTGCACGATCTTTTTCCATAAAAGAATTCCATGTTTTTTCAAAAAAGCCTGTTGGATGTATATAAAAAACATCTACTTCATTATTTTTTTTAATTACTGAGTAATTAGAGCTAGGTACATAAAACTGTTGAGCATCTTTATCAGGGTAAGCTGCCCAATTATCTAAATTTGAATAATCGGGAGCTGAGGGGTGTTCTGTATTATCAAAAGAATTAATGGGTTTAATATATTTTAAAAGATCGTATAACTTTTCGTCATCCATGGCGAAAAGTATATCTTAAAAAGGGTTATCAACTAGTTTATTTGTAGCTGATGAAGTAGCAATTAAGACATCATTTTGGTAAAGAACGGCATCAGTAAAACAAATAGACTTACCCTCTTTAGTTATGGTGGCAATGGTTTTTAATGGTCCTGGAGCACATGGTCGTAAAAATTTAACATCTATATCTAAAGTTAATGGTATTTGCTTACCTTTTGATTTATATATTAAGAACTGAGCCATGCAACTATCTAGCATACCAGTCACAAATCCACCTTGAACAACCATGCCGTTAGAATGTGTTAACTCAACTCCAGGATTAAATTCAACAATAAATTTAGAATCATCAGTTGGGTAAGCATTTGTGAGATTAAATATTTTTAAAAACGGTGGGATTTCTGTAAAAAATGCTGATATATCTTTATTTTGATCTGACATTGTATGTACCAAATGGCGGAGGGAGTGGGATTCGAACCCACGGTGCCGATGAAGGCACGACGGTTTTCAAGACCGTTACAATAAACCAGACTCTGCCATCCCTCCTGTCTGTAATCGCATATTCTATATGGTTTTAATACAAATACAACAATCGTTAGTAAATCAAAAAAATAGGCTGTGCGGACATTGTGAGGACAAAAAAGTCACATGAAATAATCAATAAACAATTTAAGAACCCTTCTCTGCAAATCTAAACAGTTGCTTTATTCATTACCAAAATTTTAATTTAAGTATTGCTCTTAATATAGATGTTTGTATTTGATATTTTTTTATAGAAACACTAATTTTTTTTCTTCTTTCTTTTTGAGCGGTTTTTTTTGTATTAGCATAAAAAGGGTGTGGCAATGAGGCTAGTTCTTTTGCTTTCTCATTAACTCTTTCCATAAACCTATCTTCAGAAATAACCTCATCAATGTAACCAACATCAATTGCGTCTTTAACTGAAAATGGGTCAGCATGATAAATGGCAGAATAGAAATATTTTTTATTGACTCTCTCTTTAAGTATTTCCATTATCTGGTCTGTTATAGCCATATTATTTCTAACTTCATTTGCATGACAGATATATTTTCCATCAATTGCAATTCTATAATCTGAGCAACAGGCAACAAACAAACCAAGAGCAATTGCATGTCCAGATACAGCAGCAATAATTGGCCTATCAAAAGAATAGAGTTTTAAAATGAGGTTATAGCCAGATTCAATCATCTTTGTTATCTTTGATAAATCCCCTGATGCTAATGTTTTCAAATCAAAACCACCTGAAAAAATACCATTTCTTCCTTTTATAATAAGTGCACCACTCTTTTGTGGAACTTGATCCAAGAGCCTATGTACTTGAGTTAGCATGTCATAGGAGAACGCATTTACTTTTCCATCATCAAGGGTAATTATTGTGATGTCATCTTCGTATGTAATGGAGGCTAAAGTATTAGTCATTTTGCTTGCTATTAACAATATAAGTAAAAGTCTATCAAAAAAACTTATAAAAATTATAAGCACTTATAAATTAATGGATGTTAGAAAATGATCAAAGAGTATCAAATATTAATAGGTTTGCTGGTAATAGCATTAGCTATCTATCTAGGACTAACTACTTCGTATGGCAACATAGTTAATGTAAGTGCAAAGACTGAAATGGATAGTTGCATGGAACTATCAACTGAATTTTTTGGTGATGAAGCTGAAGCAAGAAAATATTGTATCTCTGCTTTTGCAAACTAGGTTCTTTCTAACAATCCAAAGTGGGTTATTGTTGACTAATCGATCTGCGAATGAGGATATTTAATATACCAACTATTGTTATATAAACTTTGATATATTTAATCATGAAAAAAATTATCTATATTTTCTTTATTTTTGTTCTCATACCAGCTTGTTTATATTCAGCTTTAAACAGAGAGAATATAGATGTAAAGGATTTTAGAATAAATTCTGGCTATATGGAGGTTATGCTTAGTGATGGTATTACTGCTTATAAAGATATAGGGAGTAAAGATAGTAAAGTTATTGTTTTAGTTCATGGAGCTACTCTTGGATCATTGGCTTACGAAGAATATGTAAATGTTTTTCTTGAAAATAATTATAGGGTTATAACCTATGATCAATATGGTAGAGGCTATTCAGATAGAGTCGTTAATGATGTAAATATCGAACTTATGGAAAGACAACTT
>CAJQGY010000033.1 GCA_905478015.1 uncultured SAR86 cluster bacterium | reverse complement strand
CCCATACAAAGAAAAAAAATCCAGTAGCAGCAACTTTTCACGAAAGCACTAAAGTTGAAATAGCTTGGACAGTAATTCCATTTCTAATACTAATTGCTATGGCTGTGCCAGCGTCTAAGACATTAACAAAAATGTATGACGATACAGCTGGTGATGTAAATATCCAGGTAACTGGATTTCAATGGAAATGGCAATACAGATATTTAGAAGACGGCGTAAGCTTTTTTTCTAATCTATCCACTGATATGGATGAGATATATAACCTGGTACCAAAAGGAGAAAATTATTTGCAAGAAGTTGATGAAGCAGTAGTTATACCCGTAGGAAAAAAAGTTAGATTTTTAATTACAGCCAATGACGTTATTCATTCATGGTGGGTTCCAGCATTTGCAATTAAACAAGATGCTATTCCAGGATTCGTAAATACTGCTTGGACAAAAGTTGATCAGGTTGGAACTTATCGAGGCAAATGTACAGAGTTATGTGGAAAAAATCATGGATTTATGCCTATTGTGGTTAAGGTTGTAGAGCAGGATGAGTATGATTTATGGGTAAGCGATAAAAAAGACGCGGCATTTAAACTTGCTGAACTTACTGAAAAAGAATGGACCACTGCAGAACTGGTTGAAAGAGGTGAAGCAGTCTACGCAACCAATTGTGTTGCTTGCCATCAAACTAATGGGCAGGGCATACCGGGTATTTTCCCAGCACTTGCTGGGAGCGATATAGTTTTAAATGATAAAGCCAAAAACATAGAAATTTTAATGGAAGGTGTTCAGGGCGCAGCCATGAATTCTTTTGACTATCTATCCGAGGTTGAACTAGCCTCTGTAATAACTTATACAAGACAATCATGGGGTAATGCCAAAGATGGCGACGGAGAAATTGTCTCTCCTAAAGATATTGTTGATTATAAAAAACCAAAAATTTAAACAGGGAAGGTAAATATGAGCGCAGTTATTGAAAACCATCACGACGATCACCATCATGGGCCTGCTAAAGGTCTAACAAGATGGTTATATACAACTAATCATAAGGATATAGGAACTCTATATTTATGGTTCTCATTTGCCATGTTCTTAATTGGTGGAGCCATGGCCATGATTATTCGTGCTGAGTTATTCCAGCCAGGAATGCAAATCGTCGAACCTGAGTTTTATAATCAAATGATTACAC
The DNA here is from genome assembly GCA_905478015.1 of uncultured SAR86 cluster bacterium. Taxonomy (GTDB): domain Bacteria; phylum Pseudomonadota; class Gammaproteobacteria; order Magnimaribacterales; family D2472; genus CAJQGY01. The sequence continues at coordinate 2,774 of CAJQGY010000033.1, read as the reverse complement.
TCCATGGTTTAATAATGATTTTCGGTGGAGTTATGCCTGCTTTTGTTGGTCTTGCTAACTGGCTTGTGCCTATGATGATTGGCGCTCCTGATATGGCTTTGCCCAGAATGAATAATTTAAGCTTTTGGATACTACCATTTGCCTTCTTTATTCTCCTTTCATCTTTATTTATGGAAGGTGGAGCTCCTAATTTTGGTTGGACATTTTATGCACCGCTTTCTACTACCTATGCTCCTCCAAGCGTAACCTTTTTTATATTTTCTGTTCACATAATGGGAGCATCTTCTATTATGGGAGCTATCAATGTCATTGTGACAATCATGAACATGAGAGCACCCGGAATGGATTTAATGAAAATGCCTCTATTCGTATGGTCTTGGCTTATAACTGCATATTTACTTATTGCCGTTATGCCTGTGTTAGCTGGAGCAGTAACAATGATGCTTATGGATATACATTTTGGAACAAGTTTCTTTAATGCTGCAGGTGGTGGAGATCCAGTACTATTTCAGCATATATTCTGGTTTTTTGGCCATCCTGAAGTGTATATTATGATTCTTCCAGCTTTTGGTATTGTTTCTCATATAATTGAAACATTCTCAAGAAAACAACTATTTGGATACTCGTCAATGGTATGGGCAATGTTATCAATTGCAATATTATCTTTTGTTGTTTGGGCCCATCATATGTTCACAGTAGGAATGCCGTTAGCAGCTGAGTTATTTTTCATGTGGGCTACTATGCTTATAGCAGTTCCAACCGGAGTTAAAGTATTTAACTGGATTGCAACTATGTTCAGAGGATCAATAACCTTTGAAACACCAATGCTATTTGCATGTGCATTTGTTGTCCTATTTACTCTTGGTGGTTTCTCAGGTCTTATGCTTGCCATAACCCCTGCTGATTTCCAATATCATGACACTTATTTTGTTGTTGCTCACTTCCATTATGTATTAGTGCCCGGAGCAATATTTTCAATAATGGCGGCAGTATATTACTGGATTCCTAAGTGGTCAGGAAATATGTACGATGAGAGGCTTGGAAAGCTTCACTTCTGGCTATCATTTATTGGAGTTAACGTAACCTTCTTCCCGCAGCACTTTATTGGATTGGCCGGAATGCCAAGAAGATATCCAGACTATGCCCTTCAGTTTGCAGACTGGAACATGGTTTCGACTGTAGGAGCATTTTTATTTGGTTTCTCTCAAGTATTTTTCCTATTCATTGTTATAAAAACAGTCATGGGTGGGAAAAAAGCAACTGACCAAGTGTGGGAGGGCGCAAGAGGCTTAGAGTGGACTGTTGCCTCACCGGCTCCGTATCATACTTTTGGAACTCCACCTAAGGTTGACTAGCAGATGAAAGATAAAGGTAAGACAACAGTTAAGTTCCTTGGATTGACTGTCATAGCAATGTTTTTTTTCTCTTTTGCTTTAGTGCCTTTATATAATGTATTTTGCGAAGTAACAGGAATTAACGGCAAGGTTTTTCAATCTGAAAATTCTCAAGAGTTTATGGCAGAAGAGGGAAGAGACGTCGCCGTTCAATTTATTTCTTCAAACAATGAAAGAATGCCATGGGTTTTCCAACCTTCTAATGAAGTAATGGGAGTTGTAACAGGAAAATATTACAATGCAACTTTTTATGTCAAAAATACAACAAATAAGGTAATGACAGCACAGGCAGTTCCAAGCATCGCGCCATCGAATGCTGCAGCACATCTAAAAAAATTAGAATGTTTTTGTTTTGAACAACAAGAGCTTGCACCTGGGGAAGAGGCCTTGTTGCCCGTTAAATTCTTAATTTCTAATGAACTACCTAAACAAATTAAAAATGTAATACTTTCTTATACCATTTTTGATATCACAGATTATAACCAAGAAAACTTAGCGCATCTTGAGATGCAAATGGAGAAAAACTAATGAGTAGTCAATCATATTATGTTCCTGATTCAAGCAGGCTGCCAATATTTATGGCTTTTTCACTATTTCTTTTAGTGATGGGTGCCTCAAGCACAATTAACAATTTAGGAGAAGAAGGTAGCAATTCCGTTTACATTTTATATGTAGGATTTATTAGTTTATTTGCAACAATGTTTGTCTGGTTTAGAAAAGTTGTCCAAGAACATATTGCAGGCCTCGATAGCGCACAGTTAAAGAAATCATATGTCTATGGTATGTCCTGGTTTATTTTCTCAGAAGTAATGTTTTTTGCAGCATTCTTTGGGGCTTTGTTTTATGTAAGAGCATTTGCTGTTCCATGGCTTGCTGGCCTTGGTGAAAAAGGCGTTGGCGTTGAGGCGATTGGTTTATGGGAAGGATTTGAAGCAACATGGCCTGTAATGACAACTCCAGATGCAGGCTCCGCATATGAATTGGCTGAAAAAAGCATGGCTTTTCCAGGTTGGGATCATGCACTATTATGGCTGCCAATGTGGAATACTATTGTTTTACTTAGCTCAAGTGTAACAGTGCATTTTGCTCATGTAGGTCTTAAGAATAATGATAGAAAAAAATTCAATACATGGTTGGGAGCTACAGTAACTTTAGCTCTAATCTTTGTTGGACTTCAAATCGCTGAGTATTATGAAGCATATGCACATTACGGGCTAACACTTAACTCAGGAATATATGGGTCTACTTTCTTCATGTTAACTGGCTTTCATGGGTTTCATGTAATGATGGGTGGAATTATGCTCGCCATAATGTTGTTAAGATCAGTTCGATATAACCACTTTGAGCAACATGATCATTTTGGATTTGAGGCAGCATCAT
>CAJQGY010000032.1 GCA_905478015.1 uncultured SAR86 cluster bacterium | reverse complement strand
AATTTAAAAAATATACATCCCCTTCAAGATTAAGAGATTTTATTTTCTCTTTTAATGTATTTAAATATTTTTGATGCTTATCCTTTGCTTCACCAGCAATTAATATCTTAAATCTATGAGGTGAGTTATCTTTAACTGATTTTGCCAAGGAGATAATTTTTTCAAAATCTTTTAAGGGAGATATCCTTCCGGCTATTGTTAATAATTTTGTATTACGTGTATCAGGATACATGTCATACCATTGGCTTAACCATGCCTGATCTGGTTTATAGTTTTTATAATATTCCTTATCATCTATGCCTCTGTATATAAGTTTTATATTTTTATCTGAAGACTTTGTATAGTTTTTAATAAGATAATCATTTGCAGCTTTGGAGACAGTGATTATATTTTGCGGCTTTGACATGATTGCACTGTAAAAATTAACAGAATATAAGCCATGAATTGTAGATACCAAAGAGGGTCTACTATTTAATGGAATACCCTTTAAAGCCTGCCAAACTATCCATGCAGGCATTCTTGACCTTACATGGACAATATCTGGATTGATTGACATGATCCATTTTCTAAGAGGTTTTACATGCTTGAATGTAAAAATATTTTTTTTATGCAGATCCCATTTGTGGTGATGGGTTCCATTTTGAATTAATTGATCGACGAGTCGACCGCCTGCAGATACAACATGAGATTCATGATTGTTCTCTACTAATGTTCTAGATATTTCCAGAACACCTTGCTCCACACCCCCACTGTCTAGAGTTGGAACAAATTGTATAACTTTCATATCAAAATTTTATCATTGAACGCAAAGAACTATTCAAAATAACTTAATGAAGTCCCTCTACAATAACAACCAGTCTTTCGGCAGAATTTTTTACAAACTCAAGTGCTTCTTGATATTCATCTGAGCTGTAGCAAAAGAGAGCTTCTTCAAAACTATTAAATTCAATAAGCACTGTTCTTTCAAAGCCAGATCCTTCTTTTTCCTCTTGCTTTCCACCTCTAGACAAAAAAGTGCCATGATATTTATTAATTATTGGTCCTGCGAGCTGAATATATTTACCATACTCATCAGAATTTAATATGTGTCCTCTAACAACCCAATAGGCTTTCATATTAGGATTTAAATTTTATTCTTGTTTGATGAAGAATAGGTTCTGTATATCCGCTGGGCTGAACTCTTCCTTTAATAGCAAGGTTGCATGCTGCTTCAAAAGCAAGACCATCGTATGATGGAGCCATTGGCATATAGGAGCTATCAGGAGCATTTTGTTCGTCAACCACCAAGGCCATTTTTTTCATTGAATCTAACACCTGTTCCTTTGAGCAAAGACCGTGATGCAGCCAATTAGCTATGTGTTGACTAGAGATTCTGCAAGTAGCTCTATCTTCCATGAGACCTACATTGTTAATATCAGGAACCTTAGAGCATCCAACACCTTGATCTACCCATCTAACAACATATCCAAGGATTCCTTGGCAATTATTATCTAATTCAGCTTGAATTTCTTCAGCTGAAATCTCAGATGGGTTTTTGTGAACAGGAATATCTAAAATAGCATCTAAGCTAGCTTTTTCCCTTTTCATAATTGAAGACTGTTCGTTACCAACCAATATTTGATGATAGTGAATTGCATGAAGAGTTGCGGCTGTTGGTGATGGGACCCAAGCGCAATTAGCTCCTGCTTTTGGATGCATTGTTTTGGTGTTATACATGCCAAGCATTTCATCAGGCATAGGCCACATACCTTTACCTATTTGAGCTCTGTCTTTAAATCCTGTTTCAAGACCAATATCAACATTCCAGTTTTCGTATGAAGTAATCCACTGATGTTGTTTCATGGCAGCTTTAGTTATCATAGGGCCAGCTTCCATGCTTGTATGAATCTCATCCCCGGTTCTGTCTAAAAATCCTGTATTAATAAATATAACTCTATCTTTAGCGACTTCTATGCATTCTTTTAAATTAACCGTTGTTCTTCTCTCTTCATCCATAATACCTATTTTGGCAGTTAGGTTAGGAAGGCCTAAAGCCTTCTCTACCGCAGCAAATAAATCACATGTAAATTGAACTTCCTCTGGTCCATGCATTTTAGGTTTTACAATATATATGCTGCCAGCTTTAGAATTTTGATATGGACTATTTTTATTTAAATCATGCATTGCTATACAAATAGTGAACATTGCATCCATGATACCTTCAGGAACCTCATTCCCATTAGCATCCAAAATACCTGGATTAGTCATTAGATGGCCCACGTTTCTAACTAACATTAAACTCCTGCCAGACAAGACCAAGTCTTCCCCAGTCTTTGAAACATAATGTCTATCAGGATTTAGTTCTCTAGTCATATTAGAGCCATTTTTACTGAAGGTTTCTGTTAAATTACCCTTCATAAGACCTAGCCAATTTCTATAAACTGTTGTCTTGTCCTCTCCATCAACTGCTGCAACAGAATCTTCGCAATCTTGAATTGTAGTAATAGCAGATTCCATAAGAATATCTTTAATGCCTGCTTGATCAGTTTGACCAATAGAGTGATTTGGATCAATTTGAATTTCAAAATATAAATTATTATTTTTAAATAAAAGAGCATATGCGTTGCTGCCATTAGCACTATAGCCAATATATTGAGACGGGTTTTTTAAACCAACCTTGCCGAGGTCTGGAAGAAGTGCTTGAATTTTGCTGTCAACAAATTCAAAGCCTAGAACGTCTCTGAAGCTTCCTTGTTCAAGAGGTACGGTTTCATCCAAAAAGTTTTTTGCAAAATCTATAACTTTATCTCCTCTAACTGGGTTATAGCCACCTACTTTTTCGGCTCCATTATCTTCACTAATAACATCAGTTCCATATAATGCATCATAGAGACTACCCCATCTGGCATTTGCAGCATTAAGTGCAAATCTTGCATTCATTACTGGAACTACTAGCTGAGGACCAGCAATTGTTTTAATTTCAGGGTCTACATTGTCAGTAGATATTAAAAAATCTGGGCTTCTAGGAGCAATATAGCCAATATCAGTTAAAAAAGATTTATATTCAGCATGATTAAAATCTTGACCTTTATATTCAAGGTGCCAGTTATCAATTTGTGTTTGAATATCTTCTCTTTTTTGCAATAAAGCTTTATTTCTAGGAGAAAATTCATTAACAATTTCTTCAAAAGAAGACCAGAAATGCTCCTTAGAAATATCTAAGCCATCGAGAACCTCGTTCTCTAAAAAATCTTTTAAATGTTTTGAAATATTTAAAGAAACAGGATTCAAGCTAGAGTCTTGGTTTTTTGATTTTGAGCTATGAAAAAAAGAGGCTAATTTTGTAAAAATATTCATCGAAGAATTATAGCAAGTTGAATGAAATTACCAACACTAAAAACTATCAATCTTTAATCAAAATTTCTAATATCCACACTCGGATCATAATTCCATACCTTAGTTTTAATAGATCTCATTGCCAAAGAAGGCAGATATTTCATAACAAGATTTCTTAAAAAAACTAGTACAGGATTGGAAATATGATTTAAGTAACCCTGTCTGAATGATAAATTCATTACTGTCATTATTCTTTTTTTTCTAAGTAATTCATATGCATTTTGGGCTTTATTAAAATCAGAATCATATTTTATTAATAAATTACCAAACACATAAGCATCTTCAAGAGCCAAGCATCCGCCCTGACCTAGAAATGGAACTATTGGGTGAGCAGCATCACCTAGTAAGGTAAGGTTCTTATATTTAAGATTTTTTACAAAGGGTCTTATATAAACACCCCATTTAAATAAAGGAGTATCGTCATTGATAAAAGAATAGAAATCAGTATTGCTTTTAATTAGATCTTCTTTAAGTTCATTGAATGTACCCAAAGATCGCCATGATTCTTTGTATTGTTTAGATGTTCTTATAGCTGCAACAAAACTAATTTGTGAATTAGAAATTGGATAAGTGACAATGTGATGATTGGGTCCTAAAAAAGTTTTAGTTTCTTTTTGGTTTTTATTAACTACTGCCCTCCATACAGAATAACCACTATAAATTGGTTTACTCTTTGGCTCAATTTTTTGTCTACATAATGATTTAATGCCATCACATGCTGCAATATGTGCAATTTTATATTCTTTATTATTTGTAAAAGATACCTTTAAATTTATGCAATCTACATCTGATAATTCATGATCAAATAAAATCTCACCATTCAAAAGTTTATATTTTTCATATAATGATTTATATAAAATTTGTCTTGATGCTGTTACAACATCTACCTTAAAGGAATTAATTTTTTTATTTCCAAAAAAAAACGATGCTTGATTGGGATTTGCAGAAACTGAAACAACTTCATTAAACAGATCAAGCTCTTTTAGTACTCTCATTCCATTTGGCGATAATGATATTCCGGCGCCATAATCACTAACTTGTTTGGATTTTTCAAATACAACAACAGGGATTTGTGCTTTTTTTAGAATGCATGCTAAAGCTAGTCCTGATATTCCAGCGCCAATAATAGCTATATGATTTGAAAAATGATTCACAAGATTATTATGCATTAAATAAAAAAAATGGGAGCATGAGCTCCCATTATTAAAATAATTCTAGTTATCCTGGAGTTCTCATTGCTGTCCCAATGTACGACCTTCCATTATTACAAGAAAACCCTTTCAGGTTTGAGTTTGCTTCAGATTCAGCTATTTTTTCCCAAAATAATTCTGCATTAGCTCCAGACTCTGATATAGATGATGAATACATTAATCTGACAAAATCAACACCATCTGGAAGTTGAGCCCCAGCAGTAGGAACAATCATTTTTCTTCCAGTAGTGTCCCCTACTGACTGTGCATAGATAGCAAAATCTTTATAAAGATCATGAACTTTTCTCATTGTGTATCCTTCTTCTAAACTACAATCAGAATAAGTTGCATACATTACATTTCCTGCAACCATACTAGCAGGCTGAGATAGGGTCCATTGCCATGTATCAACTTGTTGTGAATTAGTTACAGGTAATGAATCCAATAACTTAGCTCCTCCACCTGTTACCCATGTTTCCAGCCCGGTGAATTGCTCACTTGGTGTTGGAAATGTATTAACCCACATTACATCTAAAGCTCCCATATTTGAATGAAATTGGGGTTGCAAAATTGCGACTGTCATATTTTTGTATATATCACCCTGACCTTCAGCCCATTTAGCAAATTTTCCATACCATTCTGCAAGATCATTAAAATCTTTGCCTTTATTATAGGTCCCAATATAGTATTCTGCTTTATTTGTTTCTGGTTGATATTTGTATGATTCTTCTTCTTGAGCAAAAGCAATAAATGACATTGTTAATGCTAATGTAAATAAAAATTTCATATATTCTCTCCTATATATATTTAATATTACATCAAGATAATCCGATGAAAGTAATATTAATGTATATATTTTATACTTAATTCATTCTCCCGTTGTAATCATAGGTATTGAAAAATTCCCATATTACTTTTGATGCGCTGATTCCAAAATCTTCCTCTTTAGGCCATGTGTGCCACATTCCCTCAACTTTATATAATTCAACCTGAACCTCATTGAGGCAGCTCCCATATACCTGATGTTCAACAGAATAACCAATTTCAAAAAAATCCTCTATTTTAATAACTGGATCTAATGAGCATGAATTGTAGGATCTCCAAAACTCTATAACATCAGGAATGCTTTCCATACCAAGGGCAGAATTGCCATCAAATGGAACTGTTCCGTCAATAGTTCCGTGTATTTGCATCACTGGAGTAGGATGAGAAGGATCGCAACTATTAAATGTTTCACGACTCATTGAGCCTGTAACAGATGCTACTGCTGCTATTTTTGAGCTTAGATTACAAGCTAAGTGATAGCTCATAAATCCACCATTCGACATACCTGTAGAATATATTCTGTCTTGATTAATATTATATTTCTGAGAAATAAAGCCAATAATTGTATCTATAAAATCTACATCATCTACCGTGCTGCCTATAGTCCAACCTCCAGAATTCCAATGAGATGCACTTGAGGTTAAAGCTGTATTTAATGGTGCTCCTTGTGGGTGAATTAATATGAAATTATTTTCTTTGTTGTTTGCAAAATCTCTAAAGTCTCCATACTGCATCTGAGCTAAAGCATTGCTTCCATATCCGTGAAGATTAAATAATACAGAGCTTGAACCCTGAGCCTCAGGGTGAGGTTGATGTATATAGTAGTATCTAGATAAATTGCCATGAGTAAATTCGCATTTAAAAACCCTATCCTGATACTGTTCGCATTGTTCTCCATTATTATTATTTTGATTATTTCCTGAATTATTACCTGTATCTATAGGCGAACTGCTACTAGTTCCTCCGCCGCCACAAGAAGTAAGTATAAAAACCAAAATTAGAATTCTTAGCATGAGTTATAAATTTGTGAACTAAATCTTAAGATAGCATTTAAAGAATTGTTAGATAAATTAAAAATATACAGAATTTATATATAAATGGTGCGGTACGCCGGTCTCGAACCGGCGGCCTTCTGCTTGGCAAGCAGACGCTCTACCAACTGAGCTAGTACCGCATTGGATGGGTAATATAACCTTTAAATTTTGTGCTTTCAAGCAGATATTATCTATAAATCCTATGGACTAAATAGCAATTAAGAAATTGAATTAATTAATCTTAATTTTTTTTATTTCTTTAAAACCAAACTCGTCTTGAGAAAGTAAAACAAGATACTCAGCCTTTACATTTAAGGGGATAGCAACCTTTAGCTCTTGATCAATATAACCACCAAAAACATGACTTTCCTCATGTCCTATATGATCTGCATGAATATAAAAAGGATTTCCCAAGCCTATAAGAAAAACTTGTTTACTTTCAGAATTCAAAATACTTAACACATATTTATCTTTACGAGTAACAGTACCAAAACGCTTAAATAATGTTTTGTTAGGCTTGGCTATATCTATATTTTTTATAAATATATTATCTGGATTGGCTATGATACTAAATATTCTAGCTTCTTTGTCAATTGAAATTTTTTCAATAGAAAATAATTTAGAGGGTTCGTTATTAACATCTGCATTTAATACGCTTACAGTTAATATCAATAAAATAAATACTTTGTTTACCATTTTGCCCAATTTATACCCCATGAAAAACCTAAAGGCCCATCCATATAACCATAATCAAAATCACTATATTCCGAAGGATTTGGTTCAGTTCGGAAGTCATTGCAAGCACCTTCTGCTTGATCATAGTCTGCGCACCAAATAAAATAAGATTGAAACAATCCCTCATAAAAATCAGTATTATCAAGAACATCATCGCTAGCAATTATAGTTCCAGTTAGATCAAAAGCTTTTGCTGTGTATATCTGAACTTCATTATTTGATGGCCTGTTAAAAGTGACGCTAGTTTGATTTTGCTTAGAGGTATCTTCAATACCATTTACATACCATTTCAATGTAATTTTAGAAGTATCGTAACTTGCATTAACTGTCATCTGCCATCCAGCATTATTTGATGTAAATCCAATATCAACATCATCAAAGGCATCATAAAAACCCTGATTTTGTATAGATCCTATAGCAAAACCTTCAACATTTACTGGCCCATATCCTCCGCTGCTGCAAGAGTCCATAATTGAACAAAATGTTGGCCTGTAATTATCAAATTCTCCATAATAATTACCTTCAAAAAGACCTACCTTGGAACATTCAGGATTTTTTCTTATAAAATTGCCCTCAGAATCCCATTCATTAGCAAGACAATCACAATCTAAACCGTCAACATACTCATCAGCATCTCTATCATAAATTCTTCCATCACTAGTGTTGTAACAGACTTTAATTTCTTGGCCCAGAACATTAAGTTGATCTTCTATATGATGATTCCATTTAACTAAAGATACTGTGGGTTCTGTGGTTGTATTAACATTCAAATCTGCATATGCACTTACATCTCTATCGTCATCTGTTCTGTACTCATCACCCATTTCACCATGAGCATGACCAAGCTCATGCATTAGCGTGGTGCTTGTTCGTTCTGGATCATTTTCTCTAATAGGTTGAATGTTTCTATTTCCCAAGTTGACTCCTCTACCCTCAATACGAGTAAGAGTCGATATTAAATGATCGCGATATCTATAATCAGGTAAAAAATCTGAAAATATATCCGTATCCATATCACCAATGCAATACACATCCTCATCCCAGTCATAACATCCAGTTCTAACGCCAAAAGGTGATGTTCCATCGGGATCAATTGGTTCAACTGACAAGATGGTAAAGTAATCTGGGTTAAAAAAACCAGATGCATCTGAATCATTAAGTTTATTGACTGAGGCAATAAGTGCTCTTCTATATAAATCTATGTCAGATTGTCCGCTTAGAGAATCACCAACAAAAAGGTATGTTGTGCCAGCTAATGAATTTGGTCCACCTGATAAATAATAAATTTCATAGTCTTTAGATGTTTTATCTCCACCATCAAAACCATCTTCAGGGTCATCGTCTTGTTGAATAGTAATAGTTCTTTTATTGCTAGCAAACCAAGATTCAAAAGAAATTGAATTAAAATTTACTCCATCAGAAGCTCTTATCTCAGCAGTATAAAGACCGCCATTTTGTAAAGCAGATAAATCAAATGTTAGTTCACCATCTCCTTCAGTAGCAGTAGATTCATCAAGAACAAAAACTCCAGATATTGTCTCTGAACCAATAAGAATTTCGAAAGTTATTTCTTCTACTTGATTATCTTTATCTGAAACACTTACTTTAAAAGTCTGGGTAGAATCATATATAAGAGTATCTTTTGAATAATCTGTAAATGTTGTAAACGCTATTTCTGGCTCATCATTTACCGAATTAACTGTTATGTTAACAGTAGCACTTTTTGTAACATTTTTTTCAACAGCAGTTACAGAATACTCAAACTGATCAGAACCAAAAAAATCTGAATTTGGATTATAAAATATCCCTCCATCTGCAGATAGGGTAAGAGTTCCATTTGATGTAGATGAGGTTATGGAATAATTTAAAGTGACCGTTTCGTTGGCGGTTGCATTCAATGAACCACTATAGGATGTATCCTCATCTACTGAAAAAGATGTTAAACCAATAGATAAATTAAATGGTATTGGGGCTGGAGTTGGAGTAGAACTTCCGCCGCCACCGCCTCCGCATGAGCTTATGATAAATAATATAGATATAAAATATAATTTTTTCATTGTATTAATTGTATCATCAGCACAAAAAAAAGAGGGCTAAAAGCCCTCTTTTTATAAGAATATTAAATATTAGAAATTAGCTCTAAATCCAAATTTATATATTGGACCATGATCTTGTGATAAGAATAGCATTTCTGAATATCTTGCATGTAAACGTGTTGTTTCATCATTAATATTCATCATATCAAGAAAAACAGTGAAATTTTCGTTGACTCTGTATTGATATGTAGCATCTATTTGCAATCTTTCTTCAACATATAGAGGTTGCTCATAGTTTGCATAGCCAGCAACAGTTTCACCTCTGTAGTTGGCAGCAACTCTGAATGTATGTTTTTCATCTTCATAAAAAACAGAGAGATTACCTGCATCACCAAAACCTGGAAGTATAAATTGTGATTCGACATTATCTCTATCGATATCTACATCACCACCGGTGATTTTTGTATAGTTAAACTGCATACCGTAAGGAGTGCCTTCGAAAAGGTGCTGCAATGTTAACTCAAGACCAGAAACATCACCTTCTTCAAGATTCATAGGTTTTGTCATTGAAAATTGAGCTAATGGATCTGCTGAAGTAGAGTCTATATATCCAGGCTCACATCTCCACCATCCATCATAGTCACACTGACCATATGGGAAACCGTTACTTGTATCAACGCCTCTAGCATTAGCTAATGCAACCCACATAGCGTGGTGATTATCATTCATCCATGGTTGCGCCCATAAAGCTTGTTGAGATACGCAATGATTTGAACCCCACTCACCAGGGAAACCAGTATCAGGTCTGCCAGCATCAACCCATTCTTGTACACATGATCTAGCAGCCATAATAAGATCGCCATAAGCAGCATTTGTTAAACCATCAACATTCACACCAGAGGTTGTTGATGATGAAATGAAATCTGAAATTTCTTTTCTAAAAATATTTACAGCAACATAACTACCTTCTGCATAGTAATTTTCATATGCTAAATCATAGTTATTAGATTTAAGTGATTCAAGGTTTGGATTACCACCAGAAGCTGTTGGATTCCAGAAATCTGCACTACCATATTGCAGTCCAGATCTTTTATCTTGAAGGCTTGGTCTTGCGATAGTTTTACTTGCTGAAAATCTTAAAACTTCATTTTCACTTAGCGAGTATGAAGCAGCTATACTTGGAAGAACATCTTCTGTACTTCCATATCTAGGAGCATCAACAACACCTTGTGATGAAATATATACTAGACCTCCTGGATCTACCATAGTTACTCTAATTAAATCAGGTTTAGCTTCTAATGATGTTGAAACAGTATCTGATGTTTCATATCTAACACCAGCAATAATATTTAAAGGTTTACCTAAATATTCAGTTTCCATGTTGAACTGAATAAAAGCAGCATCTAATTCTTCTGAAACTCTTTCATTAATATCAATAGCACCAGGATCCATAGAACCACCTGCTGCAATGAAAGCAGCAATTGCAGCGTCTTTGTCAACTGCGAAATAATAAGGTGTACCTATTGGTGTATTAAATGCATCCATAAATCCATCTAAACTCGTCTTTTGAAATAAACCATCATTAAAGTCCTCAGCAGTTGGGGATAAAATAGACCTTGCTTCTTCAGACCTTCTATCATGGAATTTACTCAATGTTCTAGAGACACCGAAATCAACAGTTTTAACAAAACCATCATTTAGATTTATCCATTCTCCAATTAATTGATATTGATTCATATTATTTTTCTTGTATGCATCTCTAGCATAAACATTCGAAATATAATAATCAGATGCATTGAACTCTGTATCATAAGCAAAGCTATTAATACCAGATGTACCTGCATTTGTATGAGTTACTTGGGCTTTTTTATCGGTTGACATACCCAATTCATTTGGCAATTCTGTACCATTTTTTAAAGCCACAGAGTGATGAGCATCAAAAGTAACAACTAATGAGTCACTTATAACAAATTCATTATTAATGCCGATTGATCTGTTAGCACTTTTTGTATCACCCCAAATTAACTGGTGATCATAAGCTCTATTTCCAACAACAACGTCAGTAAATACACCATTTTCATTGACTGTTCCTGAAGCAGTATCCCAGCCACCAAGCCAAGATCCAAACATTTGTCCAACAGAACTAAAATCTACTCCGCTGTAGGTATAGTCGATAGTTGAAACAACATTTTCAGAAAACATCCATTGGAATGTTAATTGTGCATTTTTTCTTAATCTATCATTATCTTTAATTTGATATGCTGTAGGTTCTTGATAGAAAGTTAGTCCATCAGCTCTTGTATTATTATTAGTAATACCAGCCTGGTTTGGAGTAACTCTGTTGTATCCTTCTATGGCTGCCATTTTTGATGGAATTAACCAGTTAGATTCTCTAGTACCTTCTTCACGATTATTTCTATCTTGGTATGAACCTGAGAATGAAAATCCCCAGTTATCATTGTTGGTTGCATAAAGAACTGAAATTTCTGGAGTATCAGACTCTGTACTAGTAGTATCTTGAACATTGCCCACACTTAAGGAAATTTTAGTACCATCAATATTCAGTGGTTTAGTTGTTACCATATTTATAGTAGAACCAATACCACCTGAAGGTAATGAATTATTAGTTGATTTATATAGTTCAACAGCAGCAACTCCTGGTGAGGCAATATCACCGAAATTAAATGATCTTCCACCACCCCATTGACCTGGAACTGTTGGCATTTGACGACCATTTAAAGTAACTAAATTTAGCTCAGGTCCAAAACCTCTAACAGCTACACCTTCACCTTCTAAGTTACTTCTATCGATGCCTACGCCAGATACCCTGGCAAGTGACTCAGCAAGATTTCCATCAGGAAACTTACCAAAGTCTTCAGCTGTTATAGCTTCCATAACACCTACGTTATCTCTTTTGATTGCTATAGCATCAATTAAACTTGATCTTATACCAGTAGTTACAACTTCTTCAACTTCAGTATTTTCAGCTTCGTCTTCAGAGTCTTGAGCGATGGTATAAGTAGATAATGGTAATAACACCATTAATGATAATAAATATTTGTTCACGGATTTCCCCTTAAATATACAAAATAAGATGCATTTAAACCTCTTGAAAAAAAAATGTCAAGAAATTAATAAAACAATAAAAAAATGTAAATAATTTACATTTTTAAAATAAAAAAAGTAATAAAACAGCCTTAAGTAATAAGGCTGTTTTCAATAAAAAAATTGGTTTTAGTGGATACTATCTAGCTTTTTGGTCTAGACTCATTGACGACTAATTTTCTGCCCTCAATCTCAACATCATTCAAAGCTGAAATTGCAGCTTCTCCGCCATCACTCATTTCAACAAAACCAAAACCTCTAGAACGATTTGTCATTCTATCAGTGATAATTTTAGCTGAAGTAACAGATCCGTGCTCAGCAAAAAGGTTTTCTAGGTCTTGGTCGCTCATGCCCCAAGAAAGGTTTCCAACATATATATTCATAATATCCATTTAATAAAAAAAGAGTATCTTACATGAAAATTAAAGCTAAAAGTAAAATATTTTAATCTTCTATAAATTTTAGTGCTTGATCTCCGAATCTACTCCACCACTCGAGACCCATTAAATGAATTTTCTCAATATTTTCCTCTGAGTCATCATCGAGCATTTTATTAATTTTTCCAATCGGTGAGTTAATTCTTAAATAGTTTTTATCAATAATATGCGAAGCTATTTCGTTATGAATTTCTGAATCCAGCATCATACCCATTATGTCATTTCTTAACCAACCAACCCCACCCCATCTCGAAGAAGTTTCACCTTTTATTATTTGTTTATTAAGGCCTGTTCCAATACTTAAAACTCTAATATCTTTTGTATTGAAATAATCTCTGGCATGCGTAAATCCGAGTAAAGTTGGATTGTTTGTTACAACACTCCCATCTATCATCCACGAATCATCTTCCATTTGATATGTAGGAAAATACATTGGTGCTGCACTTGAGGCAGAAACTGCATCAACAAAAGTCACATTAGGAGTATTTAAAGTGGAATGAATTACATGAGATCTTTTTTCAATGTCGTAGCAAAGTGTTAGCAATGGCTTAGCTGAATCGCCAAGAGTCTTGTTTGAAAAAATTTCTTTTAAAACTTTTACTCTTCCTTTTGCTTCATATCTAGGTCTCGCTTGAATAAGAGATGCCTGATCCCAAAAAAAAGAGGTTTCCATTATTTTGTCTGTATATTCTTTAGACCAGTATTGTTTTAACTTATCAGCAGACATTTGCGCATGAGCCAAGCAAGCAGCATTAAAAGCTCCAGCGCTAGTGCCAACAAACATATCAAAAATATCAGATATTTTTCTTCCACTTGCAGCTTCAAGTTTTTTTAAAAAAACAACTCCAGCAATAGCCCTCACACCCCCACCATCAAAAGAAATAATTTTTTTTGTCTCTTTGGTTTGATTAAATATATTAGAAAAAATATTCATATAAATTATTGTATCTTATAAATAAAACATAAAGAAAAAGGGGCTATGTAGCCCCTTTTTTTTGACAAATCTAAAAATATTAATTTTTTATACCTGATGTAGCATCTGAATTAGCAACTTCATTTGAAACATTCTTGAATATCGTGCAGCTACCCTTTGCTGTATTTAATGTAAATGCAGCGCAAGAATTCCTTGATTCGCATAGTGCCTGACATGACTCCACATTTCTAAATTTTTTAGTAGTTTTTACTGTAGCAATTTTGCCTTTAAAAGTAATACTTTCTTTTGCTTTAAAGCTCATATCTGCAGCTATAGATGGTAATGCAATCAGCATGAAACTAAAGGTTAGTAGTTTTGTAAATTTGTTCATATATATTCCTTTTTTTAAAATATGTTGGGTTAATAATGTTTACAGTGTAAACATTTAGCCCGAAGAATACTTTATAATGTTTACACTGTAAACATTTAGCTGATACATAAGTATATAAATTTAATTAATAATATTTATATCTAAAAGCTTGCTAGCTTCTTGAATACTGCCTGCGTTTATTACATTGATATAACCAGCCTCAATAAGTATCTTAGCTGCTTTACCTGATCTATTACCACTTCTGCAATAAAGAAAAATCTCCTCATTCTTTGGTAAAAGTGATTCTATGTTTGTTATATTTTGCCACTCAATATTAATAGCTGATTCTAAATAACCACTCTTCCATTCTTCGGGAGTTCTTACATCAATAACAGTCAATGAATATGAGTATATTGAAGAGGTTAAAAGAATTGTTTTGATAATTAAATTCATCTAGCTCCAATCTTCAAGAATAATATCTGAAGCCTTTTCTCCAATCATAATGGTGGGTGCATTAGTATTGCCGCCAACAAGCGTAGGCATTATGGATGCATCTACCACTCTTAATCCATCCATTTTATGGACCTTTAATCTCTCATCAACTACTGCCATTTTATCTTGACCCATCATGCATGTTCCAACGGGATGATAGACAGTGTCTGCCTCTTCTCTAATTGCCTGTTCAATATCTTTATCGTCATCTAAATCAATTGGTCTATGCACGTGCTTACTTGTATATTTAGATAATGGTGGTTTATTCATAATCTTCATCATTTTTTTATAGCCTTCAACCATATCTTTCATATCATCTGGGTGTGATAAAAATTTTGGATCTATTTTTGGGTCATCTGAAGGGCTGGGTGAATTAAGAGTGACTTCACCTCTTGATTTTGGTCTTAATAGACAAGTATGGCAGCTGATACCAGTTCCCCATAATTGCTGTCGACCATGATCTACAATCATTCCAGGTGCAAAATGAAGCTGAATATCTGGAACGGGTATATCATTTCTAGATCTAATAAATCCCCCAGCCTCAGCTACTGTCGATGTAAATAGCCCAGTTTTAGTAAGAAAATATTTCAGTATTTCATATGGGAATTTAAAAAATATCGTCCCAAGAGAAAAGCCAATAAGGTTAACAGATTTATGCTTATGAACAGATAGGTAATCTATATGATCTTGAAGGTTTTTTCCAACACCAGGAAGATCAATCTTATGTTCAATTCCGTGTTTTGTTATCTCATCACTTGGACCAATACCAGACCTTAATAGTATTTGAGGAGAGCCAAAAGCACCTGAGGAAAGAAGAACCTCCTTAGTAGCTTGTATCGAAAACTCTTCACCTTCTTCATTTATACAAAGAACGCCTGTAGCTTTATTTCCCTCAACCAGTATTTTGTTAACATTAGTATCTGTGAGTACTGTTAAGTTATTCCTATCCAAAATGGGCACCAGATAGGCTTTAGCTGCACTGCATCTCTTGCCATCTTTTTGAGTTGTCTGGTAATAACCAATCCCCTCTTGGCTTTCACCATTAAAGTCTTCGTTGTAACCAAAAACTGATGCGCCAGTTTTTACAAAGTCATCTACAAATTTATTTTTGTGTCGTATCTTTGTTACATTTAACGGGCCGTTTTGGCCATGAAAATCATTATCAAAGACCTCATTGTGTTCCGCTTTTTTAAAATAAGGCAAAACCTCATCATAAGACCATCCTTCGTTTCCAAGTTCTGCCCAGTGATCATAATCCCACTTATGGCCTCTTACATATAACATTGCATTAATTGAACTTGATCCTCCTAAAGTCTTACCTCTAGGCTGATAGCCTCTTCTATGCTCTTCTGTTTGCGATTCAACCTCATGCAATCCTCCAGCTGAATCAACAACCTCTGAAGCAGTTTCAGTCAATGTAACTTTTTCAAATTCTTTTTGAGGTTCGGTATTATAGTTCCAGCTATATTTACTGCCCTCACCTAAAAACGCAAACCCAAGTGGCACATGCAATCTCATATCGGAATCTTTTGATCCAGCCTCAATAAGACAAACATTAAAATTTGGATTAGCGCTAAGCCTGTTAGCTAACACACAGCCTGCGGAACCGGCTCCTAAAATAACAAAATCATAACTCTTCATTTTATAAATACTCTTATTAATCGTTTATAGAGTTTATGATTTCAATAACAAACTGTAAACTTATATGTAAAGAAAAATTTGGTTACATTGTGAGTATTTATAATAGTTTTATCGTATTTTGGGTTTTTGTAGGCGTTATTACCTTCGTATACCTATTTTTTGTAAGCGCTCCTTACGGAAGACATATTAGAAAGGGATGGGGTAGAAATATCTCAGCAAGAGCTGGTTGGGTAATAATGGAATCGCCCTGCGTTATTATTATGTCTATTTACGCATTTATTGTTAGAGATAATCTAGAAACTTTGCATATAATATTTTTATCGCTTTGGTTGCTGCACTATATTCATAGATCTTTTATTTATCCATTTGTTATCGATATGA
>CAJQGY010000031.1 GCA_905478015.1 uncultured SAR86 cluster bacterium | reverse complement strand
TTATCTATCATTTTTTTAGTTTTCTTGCGGAAGCTATTGCTGCCCTCTGATCCAGATATCTCGGATTTGTACTCTTTTGGCCTATTTCTTTCTGAATCATATATACGCGTCTTCACAAAAGCAGGACATAAAACAGAAACATTAATATTTTGAGATGTCAGTTCCTCGGCCCAGCTTTCTGATAAAGCAACTACTGCTGCTTTAGTTGCATTATAGGCACCTCCATGAAGAAAGCCTCCCATACCAGCCATTGAGGCAACATTAACAATCCACCCCCCTTCGCCATGGCTTTTAATAAGTGGGACTATTGTTTTTGCTCCATAGACAACACCCATAAGATTTACATCAAGCGTCCATTGCCATCCTTTTTTTTCTTGGTTATCAACTGATACTGAGTCGCCACCAACTCCGGCATTATTTACCACCATATGCACTTTTCTAAATCGCTCACTTGCTTTCTTGGCTACATGCTGCCATTGTTTCTCATCAGCCACATCAAGTCTTTCGGCTAGAACTGGAACGCCTGATTCTTCTAATCCTTTAGAAGCAATCTCAAGATTTTTCTGATCAATGTCTGTAAGTACTATATTCATACCTTGTTCGCCAAGAGCTTTTGCAACTGATAAGCCTATTCCCTCAGCTCCGCCACTAATAATTGCAGTCTTACCCTTAAATTTAGACATGTTTTATTTTCCTAATTTTTTATTTTTTCCCAGTCAAGACCAAAGTCCCAGCCCATTCATCGCTTTGATTGGCTCGCCAGGATTGAACTTCTTTTAATCCAGCTTTGTTTAATAACTGAACCCACTCTAATTCTTTTAACATTAACATTGGTGTTCCAACTTTTTCCTGCCAACTATGTGAATCAATGTTTTCATAATAAAGATCAATTCCAATGATTAGCCTTCCATTATCTTTTAACCATAGATCTGATATTTTTTGAATAATATCCCCAGGGTTGCTTAAGTAGTACATAACCTCCATTGAATGAATAAGATCAAATTTTATCTCTGGATTATATTCATCAATATTAGAGCAGAAATAGTCTTCTGAGCCGCCTCTAGATTTAGCATTTTCAATCATCTGCTTTGCTCCATCTATGCCAATAGCATTTAAACAAAGAGAATTATTTGAAACTTTTCTAGTTACCCAGCCATTCCCACATCCGATATCTAGAAAACTAAAATTTTTATTAATAGAAGCTCTCTCATTAAGAGCAAAATTAAGCATCTCATCTACAGATAAGGCATGCCCTTCCTCCATGCCAATATCTTTGCCATTTTTAGCCCATTCATCAAAAACATCAGTAGCTTTTTGCATATAAATTTATAGTTAAGATTTATTCCATCGTAATGGATATTTTTCCAAAATGTTTATTATCTATTTGATGTTGAAAAGCTTTAGCTAAATCAGCTAAATCAAAAGTATCACTTATTACTGGCTTAATATCTGTCTTTTCTAAGTATTCGATCATAGCTATTTGAGATTCTTTATTAGCCATTGATATTCCACTCATTCTAATTTGTTTAAGGAAAATCCTTGGTAAAACTATTTCACTTGCATTAGGCCCACTAAGAACACCAATTAGCGCAATATGTCCACCAAGCTTTGCAGCCCTAACAGATTCACCAAAAGTTCCACCTCCGCCAACTTCAATAACATGGTCAACACCCTCATTATTTGTTTTAGCTAAAACTTCTTTACCCCATTCTGGAGTTTCCTTGTAATTTATTACCTCATCGGCTCCAAGCAATCTAAGCTTTTCTAATTTTTCTTCTGAAGATGATGTGGCAATAACTTTCGCCCCCATTGATTTAGCTAGTTGAAGAGCAAAAATTGAAACACCTCCTGTGCCTTGAACTAAAACGGTTTCTCCAGCTTGAAGCTTTCCATCGTCAACTAAAGCTCGCCAAGCAGTTAGACCTGCACAGGGAAGTGTTGCCGATTCTTCTAAGCTCATATTGGTTGGAATTCTTGTTATAGCTGTGTCTTGAATAGCAATATATTCTGTTGCATACCCATCCTCATGATCACCTATAAAACTTAAAAGCTCGTATTTTGGTGGTCCACTCTGCCAATTAGGAAAACAGACACTCATAACCTTATCTCCCTTCTTCCAATTAACCACATCAGATCCAATTTCTACTATCTCTCCTGCAGCATCTGAAAGGGGGACTCTATTATCATCAGTAGGAATAAAGCCCAAGGCTACTAAAAGGTCGTGATAATTAAGACTGCTTGCAGCAATCTTAATAATAACTTCGTTGTTATTTGGTTTAGGAATTTCAGCATCGCAAACTGAAATATTTACCAAACCACCAGGTTTCTTTAATTGAATTTGTCTCATTTTCATTCTCCTTGCATATCTTAAAAAAATTATTATATTTTATGAAGCTAGTCTCGCTAATCTCAAAAAACGTGGAATTACCCAAGTTACTAAAATTGAAAAAGTCATGCCAAGACAGTAGCTAGTTATAAACCCAAACAGTCCTGCGGTACCTATCCCACTTTCTATCTTCGTGATAACTATTAAAAGAAAGAAGACTATAAGAATAGCAAAAATTGATGTTAGAAGCTTTTTTACAGGATTGGAAATTACATTAATATTTGAAGCTCCAATAAACCATCCAGTCATTACTCCTAAAAACCATATACTGAGTTCATGATCTTCATGCGATGGATATAAAATATAGAGTATTAATTGAAAAATAAGTATTAACATTAGCCAAGATTTTTTAGATAAGCTCTCATACCAATTATTAATCACAGCATAGTGCCAAATTAAAAGAATTATTCCTCCAATAATTAATCCGGCAAAAACATCACCGAGATCATGGACTCCTAAATACATCCTGCTAAAAGCAATTAATATTATTATTGTAATTGCTCCAACGGTTGCCCATTTATTTTTTAATTCATACGCAAGCAGGCCCCAAAGAGTAACTGCAATCTGAGAATGTCCACTAGGCCATCCATAGGAGGTTCCAACTTTTGGATCTAGCATTAGTTCAATTGCAGGCCTTGCATCTTGGAAGAAATCTTTAAGAAAAGCATTTATTAAGCCTGATATAAACAACATCATTGCTACTCTAGAGAATCTGGATGGAGACCAATAAAAATAACCAAATGAGATAAATAGTATTAAAAATGTTGGGTATCCAGCCAATGAAATGGTATCAAAGAAAATAGATAAAAAATGAGATCTAATACCCTCAATCCAGGTCAAATCATTCCAAATCGACATCAGTCTAAATTATTCTATAGGACTTGGAACAATAAGCACCTTTCCATTTCTGCCACCTGACCAAGCACGAGTCACTGCTTCTTCAATCTGATCAACTGTGTAACGCGAGTCAATATTGGCCTTTAAAGTGCCATTTGCAATAAGTGGGATTATCTGTCCAAAAGCTTCTTGCTTGTCCTGCATAGTAGCTGTCTGATACCACTTATAAAGCCAAAAACCTCGCAAATGAGTATCATTGAAAATAACTTTTCCTGTATTAAGTGTTGCCGGTTTTCCTGATAGCACTCCATAAGTAATCAACGTACCGCCATATCCTAAACTGTCTGCTAAACGACCATATGTATCACCGCCAACTGGGTCTAGTGCTAACATGATTGGTGCATTACCTGTTGCCTCTGCAATTTGTTGGGCAAGATCTGGTCCATCAATTAAAACAACATCCGCTCCTTTGGCCATTAGATCATCAGCCAAACCTTCACGACGAACGATATTGACTGTTTTTATGCCTCTCTGTTTTGCTAGCTGAATTACATAACCGCCAACTGCTGAGTTTGCAGCGCTTTGTGCAATCCATTGACCTTCTTTTATATCTTCAAAAGAAGTAAGCATAAGTAATGCGGTTAATGGATTAACAGCTGACATTGCAAGCTGTTCGATTACATCAGCGCCGATAGGACCTAAGTTAGGCAAAGGTAAAAAACCTGCAGATGGACCTACTAATTCTTCTGCCCAAGTACTACCACTAGCAAGAAGGACTAACTGACCAACTTTTAAACTATTAACTTCTGGTGTTATCTCTGTTACGCGGCCAACGCCT
>CAJQGY010000030.1 GCA_905478015.1 uncultured SAR86 cluster bacterium | reverse complement strand
CTGGATGTGACATGGTGCTAATCTGTAATAACAGGGATGGAGTGACCGAAGCAATTACGCATATGGAACAAAATAATATTGGGGGTTCTAATATTGTCTCATCAATGCTTTCGCATTCGAAAATATTATGGGAAGATTTAAAGAATAGTGATAGAAGGTCAAAAATTAGAGAAGATCTGGCTAATATAGAAAGGAGTTGAATTATGAGAAGAGTGATTACAGGACATAATGAAGAAGGCAAGTCCATAGTAACTATTGATGGCCCGCCATCTTGCTCTATAGGAGAGGAAGTTGGAGGATTATTTGAGTTATGGAATACAGATGGATCATCAATAAATACAAAAGACACATCAGATAGAGCAGATACCGACATAATTCTATCGCCTCCAAAGAATGGTACTAAGTTTAGGTATTTCCAAATCAACCCAACTCCTCAAGGAGTCCCAGAGAATATTCTTCAAGATATGGCAGCTGAAGCATTTAGTAAAATAGGAGCTGCTCACCATAGAGTTGATACTTCAAAGCACCCAGCTATGCACAAAACAGATACTATTGATTATATTATTTTGCTAAAGGGTGATGTAACACTCATCCTTGATGAGGAAGAGGTTGATATCAAGCCGCACGATGTTGTAGTTCAAAGAGGAACCAATCACGCATGGGTAAACAATGGTTCTGAGCCAGCACTTCTAATAGCTATTCTTATAGATAATGATTTGATTTAAGGCTAAAAACCAGCCTGCCCTTGAGATATAACTTGATAATATTCTTCATCTAAAGATACATATGAATCACTTTTTGGCTTTCTTACAAAGATTTTATCTCCAGACACCTTATCAAGATGAAAGGCTTCTTCTCGTAACTCATTTTTCTTTAGCTTAAATGTTCCTGTGGTTTCTAGCTCTGGAGTTACTCTTACAAATACGGGTCTAGCATAGGCAGGAAGCTGATCATCAACAAATGCTGAAAACTTAGACCAATCAAAATGGTCCAGATTGCAATTAAAAGCTACCATTCCAGCTCTACCTTCACTATTTGGAACCTTTACTCCAAACACATTAGCCATATTCACATCATCATATGCGTTTACAATTTCAGCAACTTCATTGGTTGAAACATTTTCAGATTTCCAACGAAAGGTATCACCAATCCTATCAACAAATTGATAGTGTGTTTTGCCGAGGGCAAAGCCAACATCCATAGTTTTTATAAGATCTCCAGTGTTAAACCATTTATCACCTTCCTCAAAAACATTTCTAAGCACTTTCTTTTCACTAGCCTCTTTGTCTGTATAACCGTTATAAACTGCATTAGGACCAATCTCATTTATAAGAAGACCCGGAGTCCCATCTTTAAGCTCAATACATTTACCATCTTTATCTTTGATTATTTTATCCTCAGCTACATCATATTTAATTAGAGCTACTCGGGCATTTGCCATCCCAATAGTTTTATCTTTATTGAGAATATTCATAAACATTGCATTTCCCTCACTGGCACCATATATCTCAACAATTCTTTCTACTCCAAATCTATGCCTAAAGTCATCCCAAACATCTGGTCGTAAGCCGTTACCAACCATTTTTTGAATTGGATTGTTTTGTTCTTCAGCACATTTATCCTGAACACTTAAATACCTACATAACTCACCGACATATACAAATGCTGTAGTATTAAATCTCTGAGCTTCTTTCCAAAATGATGAGGCTGAGAACTTTCGTTTAATAAATGTAGATGCACCAACATGAACACAAGCACAAAGACCGAGCATTAACCCTGTTGAATGGTAGAGAGGTAAACAGTTATACATGCAGTCATTTTCATTCATGCGGTAGCCACCATTGGTAATATTTGTTGAAGCAGCAACAATTTTCATATTTGGGAAAAGCGCAGCTTTAGGAACCCCTGTAGTTCCAGATGTAAAAATATAAAATGCAGTATCTTTTGCTTTTACTTGATTAGTTTCTACCAAGTTCTCAGTATTAGAATAATCCAAAGAATTTTTAATATTAGAAGCCCATTCTGGGCATTCGCTGGAATTAGTATCCTCAGTCCAAAGAATATCCTCTTTATTCTTAATGCTAATATCATCTAATACTCCCTCAAGAGAGCCAGCTAACTCTTCACCGAAGATACATTTTTTTGAGCCTGAAGAATTAATGCAATGAACAAGAGGGTTTCCAGTTAAGCTTGTGTTAATTAGAACTCCAATAGCACCAATCTTATTAAGAGCAAGAATGGAAATTACAAAGCTTGGTCTATTTTCCATAAAAAGAACAACTTTATCTCCGTGCTGAACCCCTTCATTTAATAACTTATGAGCTAGAACATTTGAAGCTTTATTAGTATCTTCATAGCTCCACTTCTCATCTTCAAAAAATAAAAAGGGCTTACTTCCAAACTGAGCAACTGATTCTTGAAAAGAATGAGCAAGCGATGCCTTATCATCTGGTTTAGGCCATTCATATTTTAATAAAGGTATTATGTACTTAAGCTCACCTATAACTCTAAAGAACTCTTTAATTGATGCGATCATGGCTATATCCCCTAATATAGATTTATAATTATTTAATTGATGTAATTATAATTTCTTCTGAATCTATAGGTAATATTATCATAGTGCCGTCATTTGATGCAGTCCATTCTTGCATGATCTCATCAACACCTCTGTACATAACTTCTTCCATTATTTGATTTCTCGGTGCTGGAAGGTGATGATAAAAGACTAAGTGCCTTACGTTGGCATCTTTAGCAGCCTTCACAACCTCAAGAATGGGTGTGTGATAGTCAAGAATATCTACAGTTACTATTTCAGCAACCATATTACCTGTTGCCTTTGCATTTGCATTTATTAAATCTAGTATTTCTAGCGACATAGACTCATGAAAGAGAACATCAGCATCTTTTGAATTATTTACCAAATTCTGATCATAGATAGTATCCCCACTTATGCTTATTGATCTTCCTTTGTAATCAATTCTGTATCCAAGGGCTGGGTCAACTGGATCATGTGAAACACTGTAAGCAGTTATTTTTAGATCTTCATTATCAATTAAAACCGGATTATTTAGATTAACAGTATGTGTATCAAAACCAACTATATTTAATGGTGCAATTATGTCTCCGTGATGTTCATTTCTGAAGAAGTAGTCTTTTGTATATGCTAATTCTATTCCATCAGTTAATAACTGAACTCCCTCTGGTCCAAAAACTTTTTGCTTAGAGCTTCTTTGACCATTAATCCATGTTCCTTGATGAAAATCCGCAATATCAGAAATATGATCAGAATGAAGGTGGGTATAAAATATTCCTTCTAATCTATTCCAAGGCATATTCCAATTATGCAAGTTCTGAGCACTACCATTACCAGTATCAAATATAAATATCTGATCACCTGCTTGAACTAAAATACATGCCTCAGCTCTGTTTGGATCATTTATTGGAGAGCGTGATCCACACACAACAGCAGTTAAAGAATCTTCTTCAGGTAATTGCGATACTGGGGCAGCTATATTACTTAAAGCAGTTTGGAATAACTTGTCTTGGAACCATGGCTGTTTTAATAAAATAAAAGCAACTACAGCTAAAAAAAAGATTCCAAACAAAAGAAATTTAATAAGTTTTTTCATTGGTTAATCTCGATTTGAAAGTATTTCCATAATTTTATCAGAAGTTTCATGACCAGCATTTTGATTTTGACCAGTGACAAACCTCTTTTCATCATCTACAACGGTTAAATTAGCAAATATATCCCTGAATCTAGTTTGGCTTTTAAATATAGCTCCTGCTTTTTTTAATTCTTTTTCAGGGTGTTGAGGTGTCATGTTTATGCCTAACTCTGCAATCTGCTTATCAGTAACCCCTGTCATTTTTCTACCTACTATAAGCAAGTCTCCTTCTTTATTTTTTGCTTTAATAAACCCTAAAACACCATGACAGATTCCACCTATTATTGGTTTTTTATTTGAATAGTATGCAGCAGATATTTTTTCACCCAGTAAATCTGAAAAACCTAAATCATAAGCAGCCCCCCAGCCACCAGATAAAAATACAATATCATAAGATTCAAAATCAATATCTGCTATTGATGAAGAATTATTAAGTTTAGACATAAGTTCACTATTTTTTAGAAAGGTATTATCTTCATCTGTTCTTAAGAAGTATGGTGTTGGCTCTACTGGAATAATTCCACCTCGTATACTTGCAATATCAACAGATATACCTGATTCAATAAATCTAAAATATGGAACTGAAAGTTCTGATAGAAATAGTCCCGTTGGTTTTCCTATCGATTCACCAGGAGCACTCAGCACACCATGGTTAGTAGCTATTATTAATGCTTTTTTATCAGTAAAAGAGAATCTTTCTGTTTGATAGTCTGGGTGAAAACCAGCAGTGTGTAATATTGTTGGGAGAGACAAAACAAAGATAAGTGGTATCGATATCGAAACAACCAAAACCTTTTTTAATTTCGAAATAAACATATAAGCTTTTTAAAAGAATGATTATATTATAATAATATTTTATTTGTTGTGTGTAAATTATCGACAAATACAATGGTTTTGTGCGATTATGCGCATATGGATTGGAGTAATTTAGAGTATTTTTTAGCTGTAGCCAAAGAGGGCTCTTTGAGTTCTGCAGCAAAATCTTTAAAG
>CAJQGY010000029.1 GCA_905478015.1 uncultured SAR86 cluster bacterium | reverse complement strand
AAAACCCACCAAGGATATAAGAGAAAAATATCCAAGGAGCTAAAGAAATTCTCACTTTAGACCCCAAAGGAACTCGAACTAAGACAGAGCAGTGCTCTGTTTTTTTTTGCCTTAAATAAAGTTCTTAAACATTAAGCTAAGAATTTAATCATTACTCCAGCAGCAACTGCCGAGCCAATAACTCCAGCTATATTTGGACCCATAGCATGCATAAGTAGATAGTTTTGTGAATTGTACTCAAGGCCTACTTTATTCGCGACTCTTGCAGCCATGGGAACCGCTGATACACCTGCAGCCCCAATTAAAGGGTTTACTTTATTTTTGCTAAATACATTCATAAGCTTTGCAACCAATATTCCTGATGCAGTTCCAATTGCAAAAGCAACTATACCTAGTAATAAAATACCTAACGTTTCTGGTGTTAAGAATTTATCTGCAGCAAGCTTTGATCCAACAGATAGACCAAGAAAAATAGTTACTATATTGATTAATGAATTTTGCGCAACTTCACTAAGTCTCTCTACAACCAAAGATTCTTTCATTAAGTTCCCTAAGCAAAGCATGCCAAGAAGGGGTGCAGCGCTTGGCAATAGAAGTCCAACTATAAGTAACAATGATATTGGAAATATTATTTTTTCTCTTTGGGAAACTTCTCTTAGCTGAACCATCTCAATGACTCTTTCTTTGTCAGTAGTTAATGCTCTCATTATTGGAGGTTGAATTAATGGAACAAGTGCCATATAGGAGTATGCTGCAACAGCTATAGCTCCAAGAAGCTCTGGTGCAAGGATTGAGGATACATATATTGCAGTTGGGCCATCAGCTCCGCCAATAATTCCAGTTGCAGCTGCTTGCTTTAGAGTAAAAGTAATAATGCCGAATTGATCAAGTAAGAGCGCTCCTAAGACAGTTGCAAAAATACCGAATTGTGCAGCAGCGCCAAGTATTAAAGTTTTAGGATTCGCCAATAGAGGACCAAAGTCTGTCATAGCCCCAACACCCATGAAAATCAGCAGGGGTGCAATCCCTGAACCTATAGCAACATTGTAAAATGTATATAAAATTCCAGCCTTGTATCCCATATTGAGAGCCAGATTATTTAATTGACTTAATTCAATATATGAGGCGGTTTTGATGTAACCCTCTAAATTTATTAGTTCAATATTAATGATTGCAACAAGAGCCTGAATATCCTCAATATTATTCTCATACAAGAGCCTCTCAATCGGACTTAACGATAGTCCAATCTCAGGAATATTAGTGAGAATGGCTCCAAAACCAATTGGAAGGAGGAGTAATGGTTCAAATTTTTTACTTATCGCTAGATATAAAAGAAGAAGGCCAACGCAAAGCATTAAAACTTGAGGCGTTGTGATGCTAAATATGCCGAAGCTTGAAATTATTTCATTAAATGACATCTATACTATCTCAAATAAAGAATCACCAGAATTTACTTTATCACCTTGTGAGACATTGATAGCGCATATAGTTCCTGATTTCGGTGGTTTAATAGCAGTTTCCATTTTCATAGCTTCTAATATAATAACAGCATCATCCTCTGCGACTTCATCACCTACTTCAAACTCTACTTTGAAGATATTTCCGCCCAAAGGAGCGTTAATCGATAAACCATTTTGTCCTAACATCTCTTTTTTTACATTCTTATTTATAGATGCCAAGCTATCTGAAGAATTATGAATTATTGGATCCATATTTTTGGCATACTCAACATTATAATTTTTACCATCAATAGAGACTTTATAAATTTCTGATTCAGTTTGAAAAAACTCTAATGGCTCTTTTTCAAAGAAATCAGCATTGCCTTTATTTTTAAAAAATGTAGTACCAACTTCTGGAAATAAGGCATAAGTTAAAACATTCTCATCACTATTACTCACCTGAAGAGACTCAGATTTTAGAATTTCATTAAACTGCTCTTTGATCGACCCAAACTCATTATTGGAGATTAAGTCTGCAGGTCTGCAAGAAATAGGCTCGTCATTTCCAATTGCTTTTATTTGAAGTTCTGAGGAAACTTCTGCTGGAGTTGCTCCATACTCACCTCTAAGTACTGACTCAGTTTCATTAGTTATAGTAGAGTATCTTGAGTTGCTTAGAACATTTATAACTGCTTGAGTACCTACAATTTGCGATGTTGGTGTAACTAATGGAATATACCCAAGGTCTTTTCTCACCAAAGGTATCTCTTCTATAACCTCATCAAATCTCTCAATAGCATTTTGATCCTTAAGCTGATTCTCAAGATTTGTAAGCATTCCTCCAGGAACTTGAGAGGAGATAATTCTTGCATCAACTCCCTTAAGGGAGCCTTCAAAAGATGAGTATTTTTCTCTAATCTTTTTGAAATGGTTTGCTACAGGAACAAATTTATCTAGATCTAATCCAGTATCAAAGTTTGTATTCTCTAACATACCAACAACTGTTTCAGTTGCTGTATGTCCATAAGTCATACTCATAGTAGATATCGATGAATCTATATTATCAACACCAGCCTCTATGGCTTTAATAATTGTTGGAGTAGACATCCCAGTTGTTGCATGGCAATGAAGATGAATAGGAATATCGATAGTTTCTTTCAACTTAGAGATTAACTCAAATGCAACATAGGGTGTTAAAAGACCTGCCATGTCCTTGATAGCTAAAGAATCTGCACCCATATCTTGGATTTTGTTTGAAAGCTCAATCCATCTCTCTATATTATGAACTGGACTAGTGGTATAGGAGATAGTCCCTTGCGCGTGACCATTATGTTTGAGAGTTGATTTAATAGCTTGTTCAAGATTGCGCACATCATTCATGGCATCAAATATTCTAAAAACATCTACCCCGTTAATCTTAGCTTTTTCAACAAATCTATCAACAACGTCATCACCATAATGCTTATAGCCAAGCAAATTTTGGCCTCTTAAAAGCATTTGCTGTGGAGTCCTTGGCATCAATTTTTTAATTTTTTGAATTCTTTCCCACGGATCTTCGCCAAGGTACCTTATACAAGAATCAAACACCGCTCCACCCCAAGATTCTACAGACCAATATCCAATATTATCCATTTGCTTGAGTATTGATTCCATATCCTCAAACCTAAATCTTGTTGCAAGCAATGATTGATGTCCATCACGAAGTACAACTTCGGTAATGCCAATTTTTCTGTTTGTGTCATTCATATTAAATCCTATCTCCAATTTCTTTAATAATTCTCATATGATTAGTATTTATTTCACCCAATGCACTGCCTTTAGAGTCAGGCAGGTCATCATTTTTTTTATTTAGAATTAATGCAAAAAAGTTTATTGAAATGATTAAAATACATAAGAAAAAGAAGACTGTAAGCATTCCAGCTAGCATTAGCTCAATACCTTGTTCAAGTAATTTAGACATTTGCATATATTAATTTTTGAAAGATTTTACCTCAACATTATATATTAATCACTGGAAATAATATACAATTAGGACATATTAAACTAATAAATGTAAATTATTTACAAAAATAGATTATGAAAGTAGCAATTAATGGTTTCGGTAGAATTGGTAAGAACTTAACTAGGCAGCTAATTGAAGCAGATTGTCTTGAGGGCGGGGATGGCAATCTTGAATTGATTGCTGTTAACGATTTAGGTAATGTCGATGCTAACGCGCACTTATTAAAGTATGACTCCATTCATGGAAAGATAAGTAATGCTATTTCAACAATTGACAGCAAGATTGTTGTTGATGGTAAATCCATAAATTATATTTCAGAAAGAGATCCCAATAATCTTCCATGGGAGGAGCTTGGGATAGACGTTGTTTTTGAATGCACAGGCCTATTTACCTCAAAAGAGGCTGCTAGCGCTCATATAAAGGCTGGGGCTAAAAGGGTTATAGTTTCTGCTCCTTGTAGCGGTGCTGATAAAACAATAGTTTTTGGTATTAATCATAATAAACTTGGTTTAAACGATAAGATTATTTCAAATGCATCCTGCACAACCAACTGTCTTGCACCCCTAGCCGATGTAATACATAAAAATTTTACGATAAAAAGTGGTCTTATTAATACAGTTCATGCTGCCACTAATGATCAGAGCCTTTTGGATGTTGCTCATTCAGATCTTTATAGGGCAAGAGCTGCCTCTGCGTCAATAATACCCTCCAAAACAGGAGCAGCCA
Organism: uncultured SAR86 cluster bacterium; assembly: GCA_905478015.1. Taxonomy (GTDB): domain Bacteria; phylum Pseudomonadota; class Gammaproteobacteria; order Magnimaribacterales; family D2472; genus CAJQGY01. Next base: position 7,210 of record CAJQGY010000029.1, on the reverse strand, counting down.
AAGCTATAGGATTAGTTATTCCAGAGCTTGAAGGAAAGTTAAATGGAATGGCTACAAGAGTACCTGTATTAAATGTTTCTTTACTTGATCTAACATTTGAAACAGAAAAAGATTTTACTGAAGAAGAACTATGCCAAGTCCTAAAAGATGAGTCTGATACAAGACTTAAAGGAATACTCTCCTATAATGAAATTCCTTTGGTTAGTTCAGATTTTATGAATGAAACAGCATCATGTGTCTTTGATGCAAATCACATAACAAAAATAGGAAATCAAACAAAAATACTTGCTTGGTATGATAATGAATGGGGATTCAGCAATAGGCTAATCGATTTAGCAATCCATATTTCAAAGATGGCTCAATCTGAGTTGCAAAAGTCTGTATAAAAGAAAGCTATACAAGCACTATTTTCTTTATCTTTTTTGCATTAATATGCGAATATATTTTTATACATAATAATTATGGATTTTAGTAGAACAAAAATAATATGCACCATTGGTCCAGCAACAAGCTCAATGCCTGTGCTAAAAAGCCTCTATAACAATGGGATGAATGTTGTCCGTATTAACATGTCTCATGCAACTCATAAATTTGCAAAGTCTGTAATTGATAAGGTTAATAAAATAAATTTAGACCCCAAGTCTAAGCACGGTTCTATTGGTGTTTTATTGGACACACAAGGCCCAGAAATAAGAACTGGAGATACTGAGGTTCCAGTAGATCTTAAAGTTGGTGACGAAGTAACTCTAACTGTCCGTGATGAGATAGATGTAGAGACCTCATCTATCAAAATTAACTACAAAGATCTTATTCATAGTGTAAATAAAGGATCAAAAATAACTGTCGATAATGGCCTTATTAACTTTAGTGTAATTTCCAAGGATGAGGAGACACTTCTTTGTAAAGTTATTGATGGAGGCACCCTAGGATCTAAAAGACACGTAAATTTACCTGGAGTAAGAGTTAACCTCCCATCAATTACTTCAAAAGATTTTGATGATATAAGTTTTGGTATAGATAACAATGTTGATTTTATTGCGCTTTCTTTTGTTAGAAATAAAGAGGATCTTGAGGAGCTGCAAAAAATATTAGACAAAAGAAAATCGCCAGCAAAAATAATTGCAAAAATTGAAAACCAAGAGGGGTTGGATAATATTCATGATATTTGCATAGCATCATGGGGCGTCATGGTTGCAAGAGGTGATTTAGGAATAGAGACCAGTTTAGTTGATCTTCCAAATATTCAAAGAAGAATTATGTATGCTTGTGCTAAATGGGGAAGAAGATCAATAGTAGCAACACACTTGCTTGAATCTATGATTTCAAACCCAACACCTACAAGAGCGGAAGTTACAGATGTAGCTAACGCGATCTATGAAGGCGCTGATGGAGTCATGCTCTCTGGCGAAACAGGAATTGGGAAATATCCAAAGGAATGCGTAAATTTACTTAAATCTATAGCAGTAAAAACTGAAAAGTTTAGAACTTTAGGGTATGAATCAAACCTAGTGCCACATTCAGATTGGCAACATATAGGTGTAACTGCTAAAAATCTAGCTGAATCTATAAATGCTGACGGTATAATAGCAATAACAAGAACAGGAAAAACAGCACAATATATCTCAAATGCAAAACCATTTGGGATACCAATTTTTGTTTTTACTGGTAATAAGTCAACAAATAGACAGCTATCTCTTGTTGGATCTACTATTCCTTATTTTTTAACTGGACTTTCCAATCATGAAAAAACACTCCAAAAAGTAACTAAAATTCTTAAGGAATATTATGGAAATAAAAACGGAGTGAACTTAAAGTTTATAATGGTCTCAAGCATATTTTCAGAGGAGCACTCTGAAGCAATTCAAATAATTAATATATAAAATGTTTGATACTTTTATTGAAAGTACGATATTGATGTTTGTTGCAATTGATCCCATATCACTCATTCCGATTTTTGCTGGTCTAACAACCGGTCTCAGTAATGATCAAATTAGATCAATATACATTAGAGCATCTATAGTTTCTCTTATTGTTCTATCTTCATTCTGGCTTTTCGGAACAGCAATATTGGAAGTGATGAACATAAGTATGGATTCTTTTAGGATAATTGGAGGACTTTTTTTAATAGTAATTGCATTCCAAATGGTGTTTGAACAAAGGCAGGAGAGACGTCAGAATACTGCAGATACAGCCATTGATGATGAGACTATTAAGTCAATAGCAATTTTTCCTTTGGCTATCCCTTTGATAGCTGGACCAGGTGCAATGGCCACAAGTTTATTGCTATCAAAAGAGGAGTATGAAAGTATTGCCGATGCAGCAATATCATATTTACCAATTTTTACAGTTCTTATTTTTGCAACTCTTGCTATGTGGCTATCATCTAAACTTGCTTCCAAGCTTGGCCCAACAATAATCACAGTTGTTCAAAAAATATTTGGTTTGTTGCTTGGAGCACTAGCTATTGAATTTGTTATTACTGGAATACAAAACTCATTTAATTTGGTTTAACTATAATTATGATTTCAAAAAATATTGTTAAAATCTTAAAACAATCTCTTGCTAAAGAAGGCCATGCTAGTCTTTTGGTGTGCGGCGGCAGCAGTCCTTTAAAAATTTTTCATGAACTTAATCAAGCCAAGCTTGATTGGAAGAATATAACAATTTCTCTTATTGATGATCGTATAGTAAATAACGATCACCCTGATTCGAATGAATTTTTAGTAAAAAATCATCTTTTAAAAAACTTAGCTGCTGATGCTAAATTCATTTCATTAAATAACGATCATGAGTTATTGCTTAAAGATAGAAAGAGATTTGATGTGGCCATAATTGGCATGGGACCAGACGGGCATTTTGCATCATTATTTCCATCCATGATCTCAACCACAAACTATTTAGATCATTTTGCAGACCCAGCAATTATTTTAACAGATTTGATAGGCAGTCCTGAATACATGAGAACATCTATGAATCTTTCAATGATTCTTAAAACAGAGAATATATTTGTTGTAATTCCTAATGAAGATAAGCTTAACATCCTAGAAGATGCAAAATCTAACAAGCAGTTACCAATGTTTTATCTTTTAAATCAAAAAATTAGACCAATAAATATCCTAAAAGTCTTTTAAACTCTGGTTTTTTCAAGGTTTGAAATTACCTGATCCTTTTTATCATCCATATTATTGCCAAAACAGGCCGACACCGTTGCTGATAAGATATCAATAATTGCTAAATGAGCTAACCTAGAGGTCATTGGAATATGAAGATTGTTTTCTAAAGGAGCATGAATATGTAAAACAACATCTGAAAGCTTTGCTAGCGGAGAGTCTTTTGATGTTAGAGCTATAGTTTTAACGCCATTGCTTTTAGCAATTTTTGCAGTTTTAACTATTTCAGTAGTCCTACCAGTAAATGAAATTAACACTAGAATGTCATCCTTATTCATCATTGAAACTATCATGCGCTGGTTTATGTAGTCTGTATGTGCAACCACCGGAATACCAAATCTAAAAAATTTATGTTGTGCATCTAAAGCAACAGGACCTGAGCCACCGAGTCCAAAAAAGGTAATACTTTTTGCAGAAGCCAGCATAGCGGTTGCTTTATCAATAGAGTTAGGATTAAGATTTTGACCAACGCTCACAACGGTAGATTGAATATCACTCATCACTCTTTTAACTAGGTCAGGCGTATCTTTATCTACATTAAATCTATCTATCAACATTCTATTGCTTGTTGAAAGTTCTTGAGCTATTTGAATTTTAAAAGAGGGGTAGCCATCAAAACCTAATTTTTTACAAAATCTGTTAACTGTTGGAAGGCTTACATCTGCTTCGCTCGATAATGCAGAAATTGATTGATTGATTACTCTAGAAGGGTTCGATAAAACTATTGAAGCAATTTTTCTCTCTGATTTGCTGAGTTGGGTTTCTCCATTAACTAGATTGTCTAAAATCACTATAAGTACCTATGAAATATTTGTAATATATTTACATATTTACATAATTAATACAAATTTTGTATATTATTAACAAGGTTTGAGTTAAAATATGTTCAAATTTTTAGGAGTGATATTTTGAATGAAAATGATTTAGATCCTATTGAAACGCAAGAATGGCTTGAAGCTATTAACAGTGTTATTGAAGAAGAGGGTATAGATAGAGCTTCATTTCTGTTATCAAAACTTGCAAATAAATTAACTCAAGAAGGAGCCACTCCTTCATACAATTTAACAACACCATTTAGAAATTCTATTCCAGTTAAAAAACAAGCGTCTATGCCTGGTGATCTTTTTATGGAGAGAAGAATAAGATCTTTAATTAGGTGGAATGCATTAGTCATGGTCTTAAGAGCAAATAAGAATGATGATGAGCTTGGTGGACATATTTCAACATTCTCATCTGCTGCCACTCTTTATGATGTTGGCTTCAATTATTTTTTTAAAGGTTCAGATAGAGAGGGTTTGGAAGATTTAATATATTACCAAGGCCATTCTTCTCCGGGTATATATGCAAGAAGTTTTCTTGAAGGACTTTTAACAGAAGAAGATCTTGATAATTTTAGGAGAGAGGTTGAAAAACCTGGCCTATCATCATATCCACATCCTTGGTTAATGCCTGAATATTGGCAATTCCCAACTGTTTCTATGGGTCTTGGTCCAATTATGGGAATATATCAGGCTCATATAATGCGTTATCTCTCTGCACGTGGACTTGTTAAGAGGGATGATAGAAAAGTATGGGTTTTTTGTGGTGATGGGGAAATGGATGAGCCTGAATCAAAAGGAGCTATAGCTTTGGCTGGCAGAGAACAATTGGAAAACCTTATTTTTGTAATTAACTGTAATTTACAAAGGTTGGATGGACCCGTGCGAGGTAATGGAAAAATTATACAAGAGTTGGAAGGGGTATTTAGAGGTTCAGGCTGGAATGTAATTAAAGTTGTTTGGGGTAGGATGTGGGATCCTATTATAGCTAAAGATAAGGAAGGAAAATTACAAGAAATTATGGATGCGGTTGTTGACGGAGAGCTCCAGAATTTTAAAGCTAAAGGTGGCGCATATACAAGAGAAAATTTCTTTGCTAAAGATCCAAGTGTTCTTGAGATGGTTGAAGATTTAACAGATGAGGATATCTATCGATTGAATAGAGGTGGCCACGATCCTTATAAGGTTTATGCTGCATATCATAAAGCAGTTAATTCAAGTGGCGCACCTACAGTTATTTTAGCTTTAACAACAAAAGGTTATGGAGTTGGATCAAGAGAGGCGGATAATACTACTCACCAAGTAAAAAAACTTTCACTTGATAATATTAAATCTTTTAGAGATAAGTTTAATATTCCAGTAAGTGACTCAGAAATTGAAGATCTTCCATATGTAAGGCCTGCAGATGACTCTCCAGAAATACAGTATCTTAAAAAAACAAGAAAAGCTCTTGGAGGGTCAATACCTAAGCGAAGAGCTATTTCAAAACCTCTTTCAAGTCCAAATGAAAGCGTTTTTAATAGTTTTGATAAAGGCTCTGGTGAGAGAAAAATTTCTACAACTATGGCAGCAGTCAAGGTTATAACTGATCTGCTTAAAGATAAGCAAATTGGTGAAAGAGTTGTTCCAATAGTGCCTGATGAAGCAAGAACATTTGGTATGGAGGCATTATTTAGGCAGGTTGGAATTTATTCATCTGCAGGCCAAAATTATGAACCTGAAGATGCTGATAAAGTTATGTGGTACAAAGAATCAAAAGATGGAGTGATGCTTGAAGAGGGGATTACTGAGGCTGGTGCTTTTTCAGCGTGGACTGCATTAGCAACTGCATATTCAAATTATGATTTTCCAATGGTCCCTTTTTATCTATTTTATTCTATGTTTGGTTTTCAAAGAATTCATGATCTTGCATGGGCTGCCGGTGATGCACAAGCAAAAGGTTTTTTAATAGGAGCAACATCTGGAAGGACTACTCTTAATGGAGAAGGACTCCAGCATCAGGATGGCCATAGTCATATTCTTTCATCCACTATACCAAACTGCCTTTCATATGATCCAACTTTTAGTTATGAGATAGCGGTAATAATCAAAGATGGCATTCAAAAAATGTATATTGAAAATAAAAATTATTTTTATTACATAACTACTATGAACGAAAATTATGAACAGCCTGAAATGCCAGAAGGTTCAGAAGATGGAATTATCAAGGGCTTATATAAATTTGAAACATGTACCAAGCCGCAAGTAAGGCTAATCGGTTCAGGTTCTATATTAAGGGAGTCTATCAAGGCTGCAGAGTTATTAAAGAAATATGATATTAAATCAGAGGTTTGGAGCGCTACAAGCTTTAATCTATTAAGAAAAGATGGAATGGAAACTGAAAGAGAAAATCAATTAAATCCAACATCAGAACCAAAAATTCCGTATGTTTCCGAATGTTTAAATGATAAAAACTTACCTATTATTGCTACAACTGATTATATGCGATCCTATGCTGAACAAATCAGACCTTATATTTCTAGTCAGTATATTGTTCTTGGAACAGATGGATTTGGAAGAAGTGATTCGAGAGAAAAACTAAGAGAATTTTTTGAAGTTGACTCAAGTAGTATCGCTAGGGCTGCAGCATACTCTTTATACAAAGAAGGCACTATTGATAAAACATTGCTTGAAACAATTTATAAAGATATGAATATTGACTCCAATAAGCCTAACCCTTGGGAGGTTTAATGTCTGCAAATACCATAATAAACCTACCTGATCTTGGAGACGTTGAAGAGGTAGAGGTTATTGAGATTTCTGTAGAGCCTGGACAAAAAGTAACATCAGAAGATTCTATTCTTGTTTTAGAGACAGATAAAGCTGCAATGGAGATACCAGCATCAACAAATGGAATTGTTAAATCAGTTCTTCTTAAGGTTGGAGATAAGGCTGAAAAAGGGATGCCATTTTTAGAAATTGAAGAGGAAAATATTGATAAAATTACTGACCTTGATATTAATGCAACTGAGGAAGAAAGCTCAATTTTATCCAAAAATGATTCAGAGAATCAATCTAGTAATGAAATAGAACAGATAAGCGAGCTCCAAACAATTAACCTACCTGATCTTGGAGACGTTGAAGAGGTAGAGGTTATTGAGATTTCTGTAGAGCCTGGACAAAAAGTAACATCAGAAGATTCTATTCTTGTTTTAGAGACAGATAAAGCTGCAATGGAGATAC
>CAJQGY010000028.1 GCA_905478015.1 uncultured SAR86 cluster bacterium | reverse complement strand
ATTGTTAAACATATATGCAAGGTTATAATTTACGCAGATATTATGACAAACAACCGGATATAACAAAAGAGAAAATGGAAGTTAACAAATCAATTTTTAGAGAAAATGACATTAGAGGAACATATCCTGAGCAATTAAATGAGTTCACTATCGGTGAAATTGGAAAAGCAATTGCAATTAAGTGTAAAAAAGAAAATATAGACTCTATATCAGTTGGGAGAGATGGAAGGCTTTCAGGAGAATCATTACTAGATGCATTTTGCGAGAGCCTAGTGAACTCAGGTATCAATGTTACAAATATTGGTATGGTGACCAGCCCAATGCTTTATTTTGAAGCTAAAATAAATGATACAAAAAGCGGAATCATCATCACTGGAAGTCATAACCCTAAGAATCATAATGGTCTTAAAATGGTTATTAACGACAAACCCGTTTCCGGAATAGAAGTTCTCTCTTTGATTGAGGATATAAAAGATGAGATTGTTAAGAAAGGAACATTACAAACGAAAGACATTAAAGAGGAATATTTAAATGAAGTTACTGAATCAGTTTCCATTTCAAACCCCTCAAACTATAAAGTTGTCATTGATTCCGGCAATGGAGCTGCAGGGTGTATCGCTCCTGAACTTTTTAAAAGAGTTGGTTGTGAGGTAATTGAGTTATTTAGTGAAGTTGATGGAAATTTCCCTAATCATCATCCGGATCCAAGCAAATTAGAGAATTTACAAGATCTGATTGAGAGCGTACTAAATAATAATGCTGATCTTGGGCTGGCTTTTGATGGAGATGGCGATAGGGTTGGGCTAATAACAAATACTGGCGAAAATATATTTCCAGATAAATATATGATGATGCTCTCTGAAAGTATCTTATCTAAGGAATCTGGAGCAATAGTCTTTGATGTTAAATGTTCTAACCATCTTGATGAACTAATTGTTAGGAATAATGGTATGCCGGTAATGGCTCCAACTGGTCATTTTCATATAAAAAAAACAATCAAAGAGAACAATGCTCTCTTGGGTGGTGAAATGAGTGGTCACATTTTTTTTAATGACAAGTGGTATGGTTTTGACGATGGCCCCTATTCAGGTGCAAGAATTATTGAAGCTTTATCTGAATACCCAGATGGCAAAAGCATATCAGATATTATGAATACTTACCCCAAATCATTTTCAACTCCGGAATTAAATATTGATGTAACAGATGAAAATAAATTTCAAATTATCAAAGACTTTATTGATCAGAACAATCTTGAGGGCGAAGAAAATACTATTGATGGTTTGAGAGTAAACTATGTAAATGGCTGGGGTCTAATTAGGGCATCTAATACCTCACCTAAATTAGTATTAAGATTTGAAGGTAATTCCATTGAAGATATGCATTATATACAAAATGAATTTCTTTCTGAGCTTGCTCGCATTTCACCTGATATTGTTATAAATTTAACCTAGTATGGATAAAAACCGCAAAAACATTATTTTGCAATCATTAGCAGGGCTCCTTGAGGAAGCTTCATCTACTAAAATTACTACTGCTTTATTGGCAAAAAAATCAAACATAACTGAAGCAGCTCTTTATAGGCACTTTCCAAGCAAGAGATCTATCTATGCGGAGCTTTTTTCTTATTGTGATGAAGCTATTTTTTTAAAAAGCTCAGAATTAAAAAAATCTGATTTAAGCTCTAAAGAGAAAGTGATGAATATATTTAAATTTTTCATGCTCTTTGTTGAAAAAAATAAAGGCTTTGCTAGGCTTTTGTCCAGAGAGGCGTTGTCTCCTTCTGAAAAAAATGTATCTGACTCTGTGAATCAATTCTATGAAAGGTTTGAATTGACTATAAAACAAATTCTTGCTGAAGATAGTGACAAACTTATATCGCAACCAGGCATATCTGCTCAACTAATAACTACATATTTAGAAGGCAATGTTTCTAGGTATATAAGATCAAGATTTAAAGATTCTCCAAGCAACTATATTGATAATGCTTGGGAGCTCTTATCAGTAAATTTATTTAAATCTTAATCCTCAATATTTTCGTCTAAAAATAATTCAAAATATGTATTTTTTGCATTCTGAGATTTATCAATCTTGCCTGTTGTTCTGTCAACTTTGACATAACTGAGACTTGAAGGAATTTTTATTGGTTTTATTTCTAAATCATCTAAGGCTACAGACATATAATCTAGCCATATAGGCATTGATATTGTTGATCCATATTCATTTTCTCCAAGAGATGTAAAATCATCAGTACCCACCCAAACTGTTGTAACTAAATCATCATGGAATCCAGAAAACCAGGTGCTTATTGCATCATTGGTAGTGCCTGTTTTGCCGCCAATATCATTTCGATTTAAAAAAGCTGACTTTCTTCCGGCTGTCCCATTTTTCATGAAGTCTTTAAGTGTGTCTTTTATTAAGTAAACAACTCTTTCATCAATAACTTTTTCGGATTTTTTTATAGGGTCTAGAAGATAATATGGTTTTTTAATATCCATCTCTAGTGTATTGAGCCATGGAAATGCAATCAAATCTCTGCCTTCTTGTGAAGCTGGCTGTGAGGAAAAAATAATATTACCAAACCTATCCTCAATTTTATTTATGTAATATAAATCTGTAATATGTCCTTCAGTAGCTATTACACCAAAAGCTCTAACCATTTCTGCTGGAGAGAAATTACCCGAACCAAGAGCCAAAGATAAGTCTTTAGGCAGCCTTTCTTTGGCAAATCCAAATTTCTCAATCGTATTGCTTGAGGTCTGAATGCCAACTTCTCTTAATAGCTTAATTGATACAATGTTTATTGACCTTATAAGAGCGCTTCTTAAAGAAGTTAAGCCATAAAATTTGCCCGTGTAATTTTGAGGTCTCCAAACACTCTCGAGGTTATCATCCTTAAATGCAATTGGAGCATCATTAATTAGTGATGAAAGATTGTATTGATTAGAGAGAGCTGATGCGAAGATAAAAGGCTTGAAACTTGAGCCAGACTGAGGATAAGAAAGTCGCACTCTATCAAAATTACTTTTATTAAAATTTGAGCCGCCTACATAAGCCCTAATGGCTCCTGTATTTGGATCTGTTGATATCAATGCAGATTCAGCAATAGGTATTTGATCTAAAAATAATAAGTTGTCTATTTTTTTAAAATAAACAAAATCGCCAAGGTTTAAAAATTCATGAAAATTGTTTGGAATTGGGCCTCGAGTATTTATATCTATTTGTTTTCTAGCCCAACTATATCGTGACGACCAATTAATGCTTTGAATATCTAAGCTTTCATCTATGAAGAGAATTTTACTATCAAATATTCCGACAACAATTCCTTTGGTATGGGATTCATAATATGGGTAGGATGAAAATATATCATTAACTTTGCTTCCAATAATGTCATTATTTTTGTTAAAAGAAGATGCTTGCTCCATATTTTCTTTTAAGAAATCTGAGAATCCTTGTGCAGCAAGTTCTAGCTCTTGCTCATTAAAAATATTTTTATAATTGTCTGCTGCTCTCCAGCCATGTCTTTTATCATAATCAGCGAGGTGTCTCTGCATGCTTTGGTTCGCTGCTCTTTGATAAGATGAATTAATTGTAGTATATACATTCCACCCTTCTCTATAAGCTTTTAAGCCAAACCTTTTGATAACTTCCTGTCGTGCAAGTTCAGATAAATATTTTGCATCAACATCATATAGATCTATATTTTTTACAACTGTTATTTCTTGATTTATAGCTTCGGTATATTGACTATTAGAAATTAAATTAAGCTTTAACATTCTTGATAGAATCCAATTACGTCTTTGTTTTGTTCTTAATGGTGCTTTGATTGGGTTGATGACAGAAGGAAGTTGAGCTAAAGCAGCAATAGTTGCAGATTCTGATAGGCTTAATTCATCAACGGACTTGTTAAAGTAAGTATTTGAGGCAGCTTGGATTCCGTAGGAACGATTTCCTAAGAAAATTCTATTAACATAAAGTTCAAATATTTCCTCTTTTGAAGCTTTTCCTTCAAGCTCATAAGCAAGATATATTTCTTTTAATTTTCTAATAATTGTTTGATCTCTTGTTAAAACATAACCTCTCACAACTTGCATTGAAATGGTTCCGCCTCCACCTTGACAACCGTTGGGACCAATGCATCTAATAAAAGATCTTAGAATGCCCGTATAGCTGATACCTTGATGTCTAAAAAAACTATCATCTTCTGCTGCCAAAAATGCATGTTTCAAATCATTGGGTATTTCATTAAAAGAAACTGGCCTTCTTTTTATTTCACCATATTCTCCAATGAGCAACTCATCTTGAGTGAATATTTTTAGAGGGAGCTGTAACTGAGACTCATCTACTAATGAAATTTCAGGCAAGTCAGGCTTGAGATAAAAATATATTGCAATTACGCTAGACATTGCAATAGTGCAAGCCAATAATGAAGCGTAAAAAATTATTTTAATTAATTTAACCATAAAGCGTTTGTATTCCAGATATCTAGAATACAACTTTTAAGCACTAAAAAAATCTATTTTAGATAGTTAGATGCTAAAATTGAGTATATTTAACAAAAATCAATCATGAATATTTTTATAGTTGGTCCTATGGGATCTGGTAAATCAACAGTAGGTAAAATTATATCCAGTGAGTTATTTCTTACTTTCTATGACACTGATGCAGAGATTGAGTCAAGAACTGGAGCCTCTATAGATTGGATCTTTGATCTTGAAGGCGAAGAAGGTTTTCGAAAAAGAGAAGGCGGTATCCTTAGTGAGCTTGCTGAACTTAATTCAATAGTTCTATCTACCGGTGGTGGAATAATCCTATCAGACTTAAATAGAGATATTTTATCCTCTAGAGGTACTGTTTTTTACCTAGCGACACCAATTAATGTCCAATTAGAAAGAACTTCAAAGGATAAAGATAGACCACTTCTTAAAGATGGTGATCCTGGAAAGATTTTGGAAAAACTTCATGAAGAAAGAGTCTCTCTTTATGAAGAAGTTGCTGATTATGTTGTAAATACTGAGAACCTTTCCAGTCAAGAAGTGGCCTCAGAAATCATAAAGCTTGTAAAAAACTATGGCTAAAATTATTCATGTTGGCAAAGGCAGTACTAGTTATAAAGTAATTGTCTCTAATAATTCACTAACAAAATCTAATCTCAAAGAAGCCACTAAATCTTCAAGAAAAATACTTATAGTCACTGATAGTGGAATACCAAAGGCTTATCTTAAAAGCTTAAAAGAGAATCTTGGTAAAGAAAAAAAAGTTTATGTTCATACAATACCAATGGGTGAGACTTCTAAGTCATTTGAAGAATATATGAAAATTTTAGAAAAGCTTGCAAAGCAAAATTTTGATAGGTCCGATCTCTTGATCGCTCTAGGTGGAGGAATGGTTGGTGATATAACAGGTTTTAGTGCCTCGTCTTACTTAAGAGGTATTGATTTTATACAAATACCAACAAGTCTTCTTGCCCAAGTTGATTCATCAGTGGGTGGAAAAACAGCAATTAATATCAAGCAGGGTAAAAATTTAGTTGGTGCATTTTATAATCCAAAAATTGTGCTTGTAAGCACTTCTTTCCTTAAGTCTTTAAAAGATAGTGAATTTAGTTCTGGGCTCGGTGAAATTGTAAAATATAGCTATCTGGGTAATAAAAAAATTAAAAATATCCTAAAAAATAAAGCAAACAAAGTAATTAAAAGAGATTCTAAGATTATGGAAGAGCTTGTGGTCGAATCAATAAAAACTAAATCTAGAATAGTTACAAGTGACGAAAAAGAAAATGGTATTAGAGCAATTCTTAACTTAGGGCATACATTTGGTCATGCTATTGAGGCCAAATGTGGTTACAAGAATATCCCACATGGTCAAGCCGTAATATACGGAATGCAGATAGTAGCTAGGATTTCTTTCTTAGAGGGATTAATTGAAAAAGAGGATTATATTGAGATGGATGAGATTCTTAGCTCACTTAATCTTGATACTAATTTCCAACAATTTAAATATACTGAAATTCGTAAATATTTAAAAAATGATAAAAAAGTTAGCAGTGGAAAATTAAGCTTAATTTTATTAAATAAGGGTTTAACTGGTTATAAAACAGATAAGTTTGATTCCTCAAATTTTTCAAAGGCCTTTAAAATAAACTAAGCTGCGTTAGATCTTGTAGCTTTTAATAAATCTTGAATATTTAGCGCTGCAGGTGAAACAAGCCAAAAATGAGGTTCGAATCTATCGAAATCTTCAAATATTTGTTTTGATTTAGGGCTATTAGTATTCTTATAATGCTTCTCGATAATTTCTTTAAGATGCTTTCTGTGAGGTTGCATGTCTTCAGTTGTTATTCTTTCAATATTAACCATGCTTCTATTACATTTATCAAAAAATGATCGGTCTTCATCTAGAACATATGCAAAACCTCCGGTCATGCCTGCTCCAAAATTAGCACCAACAGAACCTAGCACTGTTATATGCCCTCCGGTCATATATTCACAACAATGATCACCAGAACCTTCAATAACGGCATTTGCTCCTGAATTTCTTACACCAAATCTCTCACCTACACGGCCGCCAACGAATAATTCCCCGCCAGTGGCGCCATACAAGCAGGTGTTGCCTGCTAAAACTGTATTGATATCATTCAAAGCAAAGCTACTATCATTTTTAATAATTATTCTCCCGCCATTCATACCCTTACCAACATAATCATTGGCGTCGCCATTTATTGTTAGATTTACTCCTGATGCATTCCAACAGCCAAAACTTTGTCCTGCAGACCCATCAAAGTTGATATTAATAGAATTAGGCAATCCTGCCTCTCCTTTTTGTGATGCAACATAACCAGAAACCCTTGCTCCAATCGATCTATCTGTATTTTTAATATGGTATGAAACAGACAAAGATTTATCATTATCAATACTCTCCCTTACATCATTTAATATTTTTTTAGCTAACAGGCCTTTATCCCATGGCTTATTTTTTTTCTCAGTGCAATAAAATGGTTCATTTGTTTTTATATCTTTATATAGCAATCCGCTTAGATCTATAGATTTATATTGTGGATCAACTGTATTAAGTTTTTCTAGATATTGGGTTTGTCCTATTAAGTCTTCTAGTTTTTCAACTCCTAAGATAGATAAATACTTTCTTACATCATCTGCTATAAATTCAAAATAATTTACTACCTTTTCTTTTTCTCCTACAAAGTGATGTTTTATCAAATCATCTCTTTGCGTAGCAACTCCTGTCGCACAATTATTTAAATGACATATTCTAAGATATTTGCAGCCCATTGCTATCATAGGGCCTGTTCCAAACCCAAATGATTCTGCACCTAATATTGCTGCTTTTATAACGTCTAAGCCTGTTTTCATGCCGCCATCAGCTTGAAGTCTAACTTTGTGTCTTAATCCACTATCTCTCAAACTTTGATGAGCCTCTGCCAAACCAAGCTCCCAAGGCGATCCTGCATACCTTATAGAGGTTAATGGACTTGCTCCTGTTCCGCCATCATGACCAGATATTGTAATTAGGTCAGCATATGCTTTTGCAACTCCAGAGGCTATAGTGCCGACCCCAGGTTCAGAAACCAGCTTCACAGAAACTAACGCCTTAGGATTAACTTCTTTAAGGTCATATATTAGTTGAGCTAAGTCTTCTATTGAATAAATATCATGATGAGGTGGAGGTGAGATTAGCGTTACACCCGGTGTTGAATATCTCAATTTAGCAATTAATTTATTTACTTTTCCGCCAGGAAGCTGACCACCTTCTCCAGGTTTAGCACCTTGAGCAATTTTTATTTGCAGCACTTCTGCATTAACTAAATAGTGAGGTGTGACTCCAAACCTACCTGAGGCAATTTGCTTAATCTTAGACATTCTATCAGTGCCGTATCGTTCGACTGCTTCTCCACCTTCTCCAGAATTAGATCTTGCTCCAAGATGATTCATTGCTTCTGCAAGAGTTTCATGAGCTTTAGGCGATAAGGCGCCAAGACTCATACCGGCTGAATCAAATCTTTTTAAAATATTTTTAGCTGGTTCTACTTGATTTATATCTAAAGGTGTTTGTAATTTTTTTAATGCTAGAAGGTCTCTCAACATTGCTGGAGATCTATTGTCTACTAGGTCTGCATACTCTCTATATATAGTCTCTGATCCGGATGATACCGCTTCCTGAAGTTTTTTTACTATCTCAGGATTATATGCATGGTATTCACCCCCATGGATATATTTCAAAAGACCACCAACATTTAAATCTGCTAGATTTGATCTTGAGTATTCATCCAAAGATCTAAGTTCCGTGTCTAAATCTCGAAAAGATTTACCTTGTATTCTGCTTGTAGTATTAGTAAAGCACTTTTCAACAATATCATCACCAAGTCCAACTATCTCAAATAATTGAGAGCCCCTGTAACTTGAAATGGTTGATATGCCCATTTTCGAGATAATTTTAAGCAACCCTTTATTGATCCCTTTTCTATATCTAGCACAATTTTCATGAGCAGAACCTTTTAGCTCTTTTCTCATGGATAAATCAAGAATAGTTTGATATGCAAGAGTTGGATAAACAGCAGTTGCTCCAAATCCTATCAAGCAAGCTATTTGATGAGTATCTCTAGCAGAAGAAGATGTAACAACAATATTTGCATCTGATCTTAATCCAAGAGAAACAAGCTCTTGATGAACTGCTCCAACGGCAAGAAGTGAGTTTATTGATAGATAATTTTCATCTGGCATTTCTTCAATTAAATGGATTATAGAATTGCCTTTTCTTACTGCTGAAACTACATCTGCTTTTAAGGCATCTATAGCAGTTTCTAGCGAAATATCACTATCAAAAACTAGATCAAATTCTTTAACCTTAAAATACGGGTTATCTATAAGTGATTGAAGTTTTTTATATGATAGGACTGGAGAAGTTGTAACAAGCCTCTTTGCATGACTGGGAGATTCTTCATATATATTTAACTCAGGGCCAAAGCATGTTTCAAGAGACATTACGCCAACTTCTCTTAGCGAGTCTATTGGTGGATTTGTAACCTGAGCAAACTGCTGTCTAAAAAAGTCATATATTTGTCTATGCATTTTACTCATAACTGCTAAGGCAGTGTCATCACCCATAGAACCAGTGCCTTCCTGTGATTCAACAGCCAATGGTTTTATGACTGATGTTCTTTCTTCTTTAAATAGTAAAAATTGTTTTGTTGATTCTATGAATTCGTTCTGATTAATTGGTTTAAGCCCTGGCCCTTCATAAGAATCCAAGCTTGACTCAATGTACAGTGCATTTTCTTTTAACCATTTTCTATATGGATTCTTTGTTTTAAGGACGTTGTCTATTCTATCTTGGTTGTAAATTTCACCTGTATCAGTATTAATAGCAAGAATACCTCCTGGCTGAACTCTTCCTTTAGATTTTATCGATCCGTTCATAACTGGATTAACCCCTGTTTCTGAGGCAATAGTTATAATATTATCATTATCAATTTGATACCTTGCAGGCCTTAATCCATTTCTATCTAATATACATACAGCCCACTTACCATCAGCCATAACAATGCCTGCTGGGCCGTCCCATGGTTCCATATGCATTGAATTATATTCATGGAATGCTCTTATATCTGCATCAAGTGTCTGAGTATTTTGCCAGGCTGGTGGCAAAACCATTCTAATAGCCCTAAAGAGATCAATGCCACCTTTTACTAAAAGCTCTACCATATTATCTAGCGAGGAAGAGTCTGAGCCCTTCTCATTTACCAGTTCTTTAAATAGCTGTATTTTTGGTATGTATGGAGTTGTAAATTTATTAGATCTTGCTTTTACCCAATTTCGATTACCTCTAATGGCATTAATTTCTCCATTATGTGCAAGCAATCTAAATGGCTGAGCTAAATGCCATCTTGGGCTGGTATTTGTTGAAAATCGTTGATGAAAGACACAAGTTGAAATTTCAAACTGTGGCTTCTGAAGTTCTGTATAAAAATCTTTTATAGCATTTGGAAGCATTAAGCCTTTATAAACAATCGTTTTAGATGAAAAGCTGCATAGATATAAAGTTTCGTCATCGGCATATATTTCTTCGATGAATTTTCTAGCCTGAAGAATATTTGATTCAAACTTTTTTTCATTAAATACTTCATCACTTGAACTAACAAAAACTTGATAAATGTTTGGGCAGCAATCAAGAGCAATATCACCAAGAATATTTTTATTTATTGGAACCTCTCTTAAGGCAATCAAATTTAAGGATTCTTGTTTGAATATTTCTTCTAGTTTTGGTGTTAAATTATTTATACAATCTGAAAAAAATAACTGACCAACTGCGAATTCTTGATCAAGATCAATGTCTTGCTCTTGTTTAATTGTGTCTCTAAAGTATTTATGATTTATATCAAATAAGAGCCCGCAACCGTCTCCTGTTTTACCATCCGAGCCTACCCCGCCTCTATGCGTCATACTTACTAAGGCATCTATAGATTTGGTTAAAACAGTATGAGACCTAATCCCATGAGTATTTGCTATGAGGCCAAAACCACAGTTATCTTTGAAATCTTTCTTGTTAAATAGTTGAGTCATATTTTATGAGAATGATTCTATCACAATGATCTACCATTTAAAGTCCAAAAGTGTCATACTGCGTCATACAAAATTCTACCTATGCAAAATAAAAATAAACAATATAGAATTGAGAAGGGATTGCTTCTTTTCACTCAACCTAAATCCCCATATTTTTATGGGAAAATAAGACTAGATGGTAAGTATGTAACAAAATCTTTTGCGCCTATATCTGATTTAAATGAAGCAAAAGAAGAGTTGTACAGATGGCATAATTCATTAAAAGATAGTTCTTTGCAACAAGCTCATGCACATCCACAGCAACAAAATTTAAGAGATGAATATACTGATCATCAAGAAATTGAGAATGATTTTCAGTTTCTTGAAGTTGGAAGGTTTGATCCTACCAAGAAACCAATAGATGAAAGAAAAATTAGTTTTGTAGAAATCTATAATGAATATAACCAAGTAGAAGCATCAAACCAATCCCATAGATGCCTTGATTGTGGTAATCCATATTGTGAATGGAAGTGCCCTGTTCATAACTATATACCAGATTGGCTTAAGCTTGTTAATGAAGGAAATATAATAGAAGCTGCTGAGCTTTGTCATTCAACAAATAGCTTGCCAGAGGTATGTGGAAGAGTTTGTCCTCAGGATAGACTTTGTGAAGGTGCATGCACATTAAATGATGGTTTTGGAGCAGTTACTATTGGTTCAACTGAAAAATATATTACTGAGAAAGCTTTTGAAATGGGATGGAAGCCGGACATGTCATTAAGAAAATGGACAGATAGAAAAGTTGCAATCATTGGCTCAGGTCCGGCAGGTATTGCATGTGCTGATGTTTTAACAAGATCTGGTGTTCATAGTCATGTATATGATAGAAATGAAGAAATTGGAGGGCTTTTAACCTTTGGAATACCTGAATTTAAATTAGAAAAAAAAGTAGTTAGAAGGCGAAGAAAAATTCTTGAAGAGATGGGTGTTGAATTTTTCTTAGGTAAAGAAATTGGAGTTGATATTCCATTTCAGAAACTTTACAAAGATTACGATGCAGTATTTTTAGCAATGGGCACATATACCTCTCTAGAGGGTGGTTTTGAGGGCGAGAAACTCCCAGGTGTCTTTAAAGCAATTGATTATTTGGTTTCAAATACAAATAATCTTCTTAATATAAAACAACAAAGTCATGGCTTTATTGATCTAAAAGACAAGGATGTAATTATCTTAGGTGGCGGTGATACTGCAATGGATTGTAATAGAACTGCAATTAGGCAGGGAGCTAAATCTGTTACCTGTTTGTATAGAAGAGATGAAGAAAATATGCCTGGATCTAAAAGGGAGGTTCAGAATGCTAAAGAGGAAGGTGTAGATTTTAAATTTAATATCCAGCCTATTGATATTATTGGTTCTGAGAAAGTTGAAGGAGTGAAAATAGTTAATACTCATCTTGGTGAGCCAGATCAAAATGGAAGAAGAGTTCCTGTCCCAGTTAAGGGCTCAGAAAGAATTTATAAAGCCGATGCTGTGATAGTGGCATTTGGATTTAGGGCTAGTCCTTCAGACTGGTTTAAAGATTTTGAGATTGAAACCAGAAAAAATGGTCTTGTTATTGCTGAGGAAAAACAAGATTTAAAATTTCAAACTTCAAATAATAAAATATTCTCTGGGGGAGACATGGTTAGAGGTTCTGATTTAGTTGTTACTGCAATTTGGGAAGGGCGCGAAGCAGCTAAAAGTATTATAAAATATGTTTCATGATAGATAGCTCACCTTTTATAAAAGCTTTAAAAAAAGAACCTTTAGAAATACCTCCAATTTGGTATATGCGTCAAGCTGGCAGATATATGCCAGAGTACAGAGCTGTAAGAAGCAAATTCAAAAATTTCTTAGACATGTGTAAGAATCCTGATGTATGTTGTGAATTAGCAATGCAGCCTATTGATAAATTTAGGCTTGATGCATCTATACTTTTTTCCGATATTCTAACTATCCCTGATGCATTTGGACTTGGAGTTGAGTTTATTGAGGGAAAGGGTCCTGTATTTAAAAATCCAATAAGAAGTCAGAGTGATATTGAGTCCCTTCCTGAATTTAATCCAAGTGATTTAGATTATGTTTATAAAGCAGTTAGTAATATAAGGTCAGTTCTTCCATCTCATATTCCCCTAATCGGTTTTTGCGGAAGTCCATGGACTTTAGCAGCTTACTCAATAGAGGGCGGTTCATCAAAAGACTTTTCATTTACAAAAAAATTTATAGCTGAGAATAGTCAAATGTCTGATGTATTTTTAGAAAAACTTACCAATGCATGCTTTATATATTTAAAAAACCAAGTTATTTCTGGTGCGAATGTTCTTCAGATTTTTGATTCATGGGCCAACCTTCTTTCAGAAAAAGATTACTATGAGTACTCCCTTAAGCACATTAATAAATTGATAGGCATGATTAAAAATGATCCCATTACTAGTGCAATACCCGTTATTCTTTTTGCAAGGGAGCCAAAATGTGAGCTTGTAAAACTTGCAGATAGTTCTGCTGATTGTCTTAGTCTTTTCTGGTCTTCAAATAATGTAGATTTAGTTAAATTGAAATCAAAAGTTTCTATTCAAGGAAACTTGAACCCAGCATTTTTGCTAGAAAGCAGGGATATTATTAAAAAAGAGACTTATAAAATTTTAGATAAATACAATAATTACCCAGGTTATATTTTTAACCTTGGTCATGGAATTACTCCAAATATTGATCCTGAAAATATAAAATATTTAACTGATTTGGTGAGGTCTTATTAAGATTTTTTTGGCCACTGTCTAATCAGCCCCTCTTGTGCACAAGATGCAAGCAAAACTCCGTCTTGTGTGTATATAGCTCCTCTTGAATAACCTCTAGCATTTCCAGATATTGGGCTATCTATAGAATATAGAACCCAGTCATTAAGATCTAATTTTCTATGAAACCACATTGCATGATCGAGGCTAGCTACTTGTAAATTATCATTTAAAAAATTGACTCCATGAGGATTATTGGCTGCTGCTAAAAGGCCCATGTCAGATATATACAACAAGAAGGCTTGTTGAATTATCTCATCTTCTGGGAGGCTCCCTTCTGGTCTAATCCAAGTATTTTTATGTGGTGGTGTCTTTTTTGGATTGGCATAATCTTGGACTTCAATTGGCCTCATTTCAACTTCGCGCTTTCTTAAAAATAAGGGTGCAATATCTGGATCGATATCATCTGCCATTTCCTTTCTTATCTCGTGTTCATTTCTTAAGCCATCTGGTGATGGGAAATCTGCCATTTTAATTTGATGCTCTAGTCCATCTTCATTTTTCTGAAACGAAACAGAGCAAGTAAAAATAGCTTCGCCATCTTGAATGGCCTTAACCGTTCTAGTGGTAAAACTCTTACCATCTCTAATTCTATCAACTGTAAATGTAATAGGTTTATCCATTTGACCAGGTCTTAAGAAATAAGAATGGAAGGAGTGAGCAAAATGATCAGCTTTTACAGTTTTATATGCTGCAACTAGGGTTTGGGCCATTACCTGACCTCCAAAAATTCTTGCCCATCCAACATTCTTGCCTGTCCAAGTGTAAATATCTCTATCAATCCTATTTAACTCAAATAACCCAAGGCAGTTTTTTAAAAGATTTTGTGTATCGGACATTCTGTTTCTCTATCTAAGTTATAATGGTTTACATCTTACATTGTTTGATAAAAAACTAGAACTTTGACATCCCAAAAGGTAGGATAAATTCTTTAATAAAAGAAAAAATAATGTCTAATTCTAATATACAACTTCCACAAAAACCCAATGCTGATTTTAAGGTATCTGAGTTATTTAAAATTAAATCTGATTTGATTGTAAGGGGCTACAAAGAAAAAACAGAGTGGGTTCCTGAGATAGACAATAGTTATGTTTTTGATCAAGAAACCACCTTATCCATTATTGCTGGATTCGAACATAACAGAAGGGTGATGATTCAGGGATTTCACGGAACAGGAAAATCTACGCATATAGAACAGATTGCAGCAAGGCTAAATTGGCCTTGTGTAAGGATAAACCTTGACAGTCATATAAGTAGAATTGATTTATTAGGTAAAGATGCAATCAAGCTCAAAGATGGCAAGCAGATTACCGAATTTCAAGAGGGGTTATTGCCTTGGTCTATTCAGAATCCTGTTGCATTAGTTTTTGATGAGTATGATGCAGGCAGGCCAGATGTTATGTTTGTCATTCAAAGAATTTTAGAAGTAGAGGGTAAGCTAACATTGTTAGATCAGAATAAAGTAATCAATCCTCACCCTTCTTTTAGGCTCTTTGCAACAACTAATACAATTGGTCTCGGAGACGTAACTGGTCTTTATCATGGCACTCAGCAGATCAATCAAGGTCAGCTCGATAGATGGCATATTCTCTCATCACTCAATTACTTAAGCCCATCTCAAGAGTTCAACGTTGTCACTTCAAAACTTAAGAAACTAAAATCTCAAAAAAATAAAGACATGATCAAAAATATGATCCAAATGGCCAATCTCACAAGAAATGGATTTATTAATGGAGATATTTCAACAATAATGTCGCCAAGAACAGTTATTTCTTGGGCAGAAAATTTCACTATTTTTAAAAATATAAATTCATCATTTAAATTAAGTTTTTTTAACAAATGTGATGACACAGAAAAACCAATTATTGCTGAATATTTTCAAAGATGTTTTGGTGAAGATATTCAAGAGAAAAAGCCTGACTAAACCTTAGTATGAAATGGAATAAAAGGAGAGAAATGCTTCATGAAGCCGGAGTTTCTTCTTTAAAAGCTATATCAAATAATAAAAATATTCAAACAAAAATTGGTTCGCCATCAAGACCTCCGCAGCTTAATGAAGCAAAGATATCTCCTGTTCCAAGGTCTTCAAAAAAACTCAATGCTTGGAGGGCTGAGTCAGATTTTCAAGCTTTTTGGCATAGCTTTCACAAAGACCTCAAAGCCTTAAATATTAACCCTATTGCCGAAGATGTAATAAATGAGTTGGAAATATCTAGAGTGGAGATGTTAGGAGGTAATCAATTTTATGGTTCAAAAAAGAATATTACTGAGTATTACAATGCAATTGCAGATGATATTTATGATTTTCAAGAAAATCCCTCAATGGTTTTCAATCTATGGCTTAAACAAACGAATGGCTATCAGTTAGATCAGAAATCAAAAAAGCTTATTAGTGAACTAGAAGAAGAACACGGAAAAAATAAATTAGATGCATATCAAAAAAAATTAATAGAATCTCTCGAATATCAGGATAGTTTTACCTCTATTGCAATCAAGCTTTTAGAATCTCTTGGCCTTATAAAGGTTAAAGATGAAAATGAGATGTCTGATGAAATTGTTGAAGGTGAAAATCAATCAAATGAAAGCAATCATGAAGATCAAATAGAAAATAATAGTGAAGATGATGATGGTGATATTGATTCAGAAGAGACTCTTGAAATAGATATGGATATAGATGAGTTACAACAAGAAGTAACAGTTTCTTCAAGTGAAAGCTCTATCGAGGAAGAGATTGAGCTTAGCAATATTAATGGCATAGATTTTATTAGTTCAAATGAGAAGGACTATAAAATTTTTACAAATAAATTTGATGAAATAATTGAGGCTCGAGATCTAATATCATCAGAAGAAGCAATTAGACTTCGTTCTCAACTTGATAATCTAATAAAACCTCATTTAACAACAATAGGAAAGCTGGCAAATAGATTGCAAAGATTATTACTTTCCCAACAAAATACAAGCTGGAATTTTGATCTTGAAGAGGGAACGTTGGATACCTCTAGGCTCCATAGGGTAGTTGCTGAGCCCGGATACCCTCTTAGCTATAAGCAAGAATCTACAAATAAATTTAAAGACACTGTTATAACTTTACTAATAGATAATTCCGGATCAATGAGAGGAAGGTCTATAAGTCTTGCTGCCATTTGTGGAGACATTATAAGCAGTACTTTTGAAAGGTGTGCTGTTAAAACAGAGGTTTTAGGCTTTACAACAAAAAATTGGAAAGGTGGTGATTCAAAAGAAGAGTGGATAAATTTAGGGCAGCCTTCGAATCCTGGTCGCTTAAATGATTTGAGGCATATTATTTACAAAAGTGCAGATAACAGTTGGCGTAGATCAAGAAAATACTTTGGTGCAATGTTAAGAGAGGGTTTGCTTAAAGAAAATATAGATGGAGAGGCCTTGCTTTGGTCTTATAGCAGATTAATGAAGCGCCAAGAAGAAAGAAAAATTATCATCGTTATATCTGATGGCGCTCCAGTAGATGACAGCACTCTTTCTTCTAATTCTGAAAATTATCTGGACAGCCATTTAAAACAAAGCATTGAATATGTCGAGTCTTCAAAAAATATAGAGCTTCAAGCTATTGGTATAGGTCACGATGTAAATAAGTACTACAAAGATGCTATTACCATTCACAGGGCGGAAGAGCTTGGCGAGGTATTGCTAGAAAAATTAACAAAACTTTTCAAAACAGACTAACTGTTATAGAATAGATATAATGTTTACACTGTAAACATTAGATTTACATAGCAGAGGTTTCATGAAAATTAATAAGCAGGACGGTCCACCAAAAGATTTACTATACTTTGATGATGAGTTAGATATAAAGCCATCTCATGTAGAAGATGTAGTGGAAATATTCAAAACACCGCTAACTGGTGCCTATAATTGGGATTATACAGTTGCTGACAACAGGATTAAAAAATTATATGAACTTGGTAAAGAGTTAAATTGGAACGGTTCTATAGATTTACAATGGGACTATAATCACCCTGCTGATGAAAAGCTTGTTGATCCTGATGAGCAATTACCACATGAGACATTAGCAGCTTACGAGGCTTTATCAGATCAAGAAAAAATCGATTTTGATAGGCACACAACTGCTGAACTATTAAGTCAATTTCTTCATGGTGAGCAAGGAGCTCTTCTAGTTGCCTCTCAACTAGCTAGCTGTGCTCCAACTTACAATGCAAAACTTTATGCAGCATCTCAAACATTTGATGAAGCAAGACATGTTGAGGTTTTCAATAAATATCTGCAAGATAAGATTGGTATTCACTACCCTATCAACCCATCATTAAAATTATTATTGGATAAGATTCTAACGGATGAAAGATGGGATCTAAAATTTATAGGTATGCAAATTATTATTGAAGGTTTAGCTCTTGCAGCTTTTCAGATGCTGAAAAGTATTACAAAAGATCCACTTTTAAAGCAGTTATTACATTATGTTATTAGGGACGAGGCAAGACATGTAACTTTTGGTATTAACTATCTTGAAGATTTCGTTAAAACTTTAAGTCCTGAAGAAATACAAGATAGGGCTGAATTTGCATACGAAGCATGTGTTATTTCTAGAGAAAGACTAATCAATACAAAGGCTGAACAGAAATACCTCAAAATGACTGCAGAAGAAGCAAGAGATTTTCAAATGCAAACATCATCTTTTGAAATGTTTAGAAACTTCTTGTTCTCAAGGGTAATACCTAATCTTTCAAGAATTGGTCTTTTGACTGATGAAATTAGACCAAAATTTGAAGCGTTAGGATTGCTTGAGTATGAGCATGCGCCTGATGATTTTGAATGTGACTGGGCTGAATTAAATAAACCTCTAGAAAAGTTTGATGAAATACCTGAAGCAAGTTAGTCTTTGCTTCTTTCTTCTTAATAGCTCTCTCTTATCTGCTGATATAATTGAGATATCACCAAGTGCTGATCCTTATTCAGAGATCCAAGAAGCTTTAATACTTGCATCCATTGGGGATACAATAAAACTTTCAGATGGCTATTATGAATTAGAAGATTCCTTATCTATAGATGTTGATGGCATATCCCTGATAGGCTCTAGCATAAATGGCACGATACTTTCATTTATTAATCAACAAAGTGGTGCCCAGGGGCTGCTTGTTACATCTAATGATGTTACTTTAAAAAAATTCACCATCCAGAATGCCAAAGGTGATGCCATTAAAGCTAAAGGTGTTGATAATATTAAGTTTATTAATGTTAAGACTGAATGGACTGGTGGGCCTAGTTCTTTAAATGGTGCGTATGGACTTTATCCAGTTGAATCAACAAATGTTCTTATTGATGGGTGTGTTGCAATTGGGGCTTCAGATGCTGGAATTTATGTTGGTCAGTCTAAAAATATTATAGTTAAAAATAGTACTGCTGAGTTTAATGTTGCAGGTATTGAAATTGAAAATTCTTACTATGCAGATGTTTATAACAATACTGCTACCAATAATACTGGTGGAATTCTTGTTTTTGATTTACCAAGCCTACCTCAACAAGGCGGCCATCATGTTAGAGTTTTTGATAATAATGTTGTAAATAATAATACTGATAACTTTGCTCCTGAAGGCAATATCGTCGGAGAAGTTCCTAGAGGGACTGGCGTTCTTGTTCAAGCGAACTCTGATGTTGAAATTTTTAATAATAATATTGGTGGCAATGAAACTATAAATATTGCAGTGGTCACATATTCATATGAAACAGACGATGAGCAATATAATCCCCACCCTTCCAGAATACAGATTCACAATAATAAATTTGGTATCTCCGGGCATAATCCCGATCTGGAAACTGGAGAACTTGCAAAAATTTTATATGAATTATCTGAAGGAGATATGCCAGATATCTTTTGGGATGGAGTTGTTCCAATATCCAAGATTTTATCTTCCAAGGTTAAAAAAGAGACAATAATTTTAGGTAATAATGGAGATGCTACCTTTCTTAGTATTAGTCCAATAAAGTATATGCTCCCGTTTTTAAACCCTGTTATTCGAGATTATGACTGGTTTGTTGGAGATATTTCACCTCTTGAGAGAGTTGTGCTAAGTGAAAATTAATAAAGAATTATTTTTTTGCTTTCTATGCCTTCTCTCTGTTCAAAGTCAAATTATTGCATCGGTAGATGACTCTGTTGTTTTGGCTAGCAAAATGCCAAAAAAGCTTTCTGATTTTGGTTTCTTCTCGAATATGCAGTTACAAGTCCCGCAAGAAGGCGTCCTTCCATATGATCT
The DNA here is from genome assembly GCA_905478015.1 of uncultured SAR86 cluster bacterium. Taxonomy (GTDB): domain Bacteria; phylum Pseudomonadota; class Gammaproteobacteria; order Magnimaribacterales; family D2472; genus CAJQGY01. The sequence continues at coordinate 24,103 of CAJQGY010000028.1, read as the reverse complement.
TATAAACCCTTTGTTTACCGATTATGCAGATAAATTAAGATTTGTTTATATTCCGGAGGGTAAGAGTGCTAAATATCATGAAGATCTTGTTTTTGATTTTCCAGATGGATCGGCCCTAATTAAAACATTTGCATACCTAAACGATGCTGCTGATTCCGAGCTAGAAAAACAATTACTTGAAACTCGCTTGTTGATAAAGAAAGGTGGGGCTTGGAGAAATATTAGTTATGTATGGAATAAGGAACAAAGCGAGGCATTTTTAAATATTGCAGGGAAAACTATCAACACTTCATTTGTAGCTGAGAGTGGGGATATTAAAAAAGTCCGTTACAGAGTTCCAAACATCAATCAATGCAAGGAATGTCATCAATCCGGCAATGAAATTAAACCCATAGGTCCGAAGGCTAGAAATCTAAACCAAAATTATAAGTATGAAAATATTAGTATGAATCAGCTTGATAGATGGTCGGATGAGGGCTGGATAGATTCTGAAATAAACTACAAGACAATGCCTGACTGGTCTAATGCGTCGATTGATCTTGATTCAAGAGCTAGAGCATATCTTGATATAAATTGCGGCCATTGCCATATACCTGGAGGCTCTGCAGACACTACAGGACTTTATCTCAACTTTACTGAAGAAAGAAGAGAACATATAGGAATATATAAAAAGCCAGTTGCAGCTGGAAGGGCGAGCAATAACTTTAAATTTTCCATTAAACCTGGTGCTCCAGAAGAGTCAATAATGCCTTTCAGAATGCAATCACGAGACCCAGGTATAATGATGCCAGAATCTGGAAGATTTCTTAATCATGATGAGGGTGTGGCACTCATAAATAAGTGGATTAAAAGCATGTAAAGTCTTTTAATTTGTTATATTGACCTTAAATAAATTATATATATTCATTAAATCAGGAGAATATTAATGTCTAAACATTCAGCTCTTAATACATTTGGTAGATCTGGCAACCCAGCATTTACTAGAAACTTTACATCTAATGATTCTACACTTCCTATTAGTGAAAAGATGACGCTTGATGGCGCCGTTAATAAGACTTCTATACTGCTTGCTCTATGTTTTTTAGGGGCTGGGGTTGGTTGGAATATGCCTGCATTGGCTATACCAGCTGGAATTATAGGCTTTATCTTGGCAATGGTTACAATATTTAGAAGTCCAGCAAAGGCTGGATCAACAGCTCCATTATATTCTTTAAGTCAGGGTGTTATGTTGGGTGCAATAACAATGCTTGCAGAGGCTGCGTATCCCGGTATTGCGATTCAAGCAATTGGCTTAACTTTTGGAATACTTGCATCTCTACTATTCTGTTATAAAAGTGGGATCATAAAACCTACAGAAAACTTTAGATTAATGATCTTTTCAGCAACTGCTGGAATAGCATTATTATATTTGATTAGTTTTATCATGAGCTTTTTTGGAAGCAGTATAGGTTTTATTCATTCAAATGGGCTAATGGGTATAGGCTTTTCTGCCTTTGTAGTTGGGATAGCAGCTCTTAACCTTGTGCTAGATTTTGATTTTATCGAAGAAGGAGCGGAAAAGGGTATGCCTAAGTATATGGAATGGTATGGTGCGTTCTCTTTAATGGTTACACTTGTATGGTTATACATAGAAATTCTTCATCTCCTTATAAAGCTTAATAGCAGAAGATAGATGTCCTGGAACACTATTATATTCGGTGGAATGTTTATTCTTTCTTTATTTATTTTTATAAATCTTTCTAAGGTTAAGGCTTCAAAGAAACAACTAGATAGGCCAGATAGAATTAATAGATTTGGTGATAAAAAACCAGAAGATGACATCAAAATTATCCGAGGTTTAGATGAAAATAAATAACATATTTCTACTGCTTCTAATTTCAACAAATTTTCTATATGCCCATACTACTCATCAATCAAAGATTGATTTTGATGACAAATTTCGTCAGTTAGAGGAAAAGTATCCAGACCCCAATCAATACAGGCCTGCTACTGGTGAGCCTGGAAAAGAATACTGGCAGCAAAAAGTAGATTATAAGATTTCAGTTTCTCTTGATGAAGATAAGAGATCAATAAAAGGCTCTGAGATAATTACTTATCATAATAATTCACCGCTTGATCTTAAATATATTTGGCTTCAACTTGATCAAAATATCTTTAAATCTGATTCTATTAAAAACCAAACTTTAACTCAGTCAAGCACAAGTAGAATTTCTTTTAGCGAGCTTAGAAGGAATAATTTTATGGATGAGTTTGATGGTGGCTACAAAAATTTATCTATATCAATAGCAGGTAAAAAAGCACGAATAAATTTGGTTGGTACATTGGTGAGAGTAAATCTTGATACTCCTTTGGAAGAAAACAAGTCAATAGAATTGTCTGTAGATTGGGAGTATAAGCTTGTTGAAGAAAATGCTGTTAGAGCCAGAAATGGTTATGAAACTTTTGAAGATGGTAATGATATTTTTCTTATTGCTCAGTGGTACCCAAGAGTAGCTGCATTTTCTGATTATGAAGGTTGGCACAATAAAGAATTTATTGGCAATGGTGAGTTTACTCTTGAATTTGGAGATTTTGAGGTCTCTATAACAGCCCCATCAGATCATATTGTTTCTTCTACAGGCGTCTTACAAAATGAAAAAGATGTTCTTACCAAATCCCAAATAAAAAGATTGAAAAAAGCTGAAAAATCAGACAAGCCAATATTTATTGTTACGCCTGAAGAGGCTTTCGAAAATGAAAAAGAAAGATCACTAGATAAAAAAACATGGGTATTTAAAGCAGAAAATGTAAGAGATTTTGCATGGGCCTCATCTAGGAAATTTATTTGGGATGCGGCTGGTTTCAAGCAAGAGTCTGAAAAAAATCCTCTAGTAATGGCAATGTCATTTTATCCATTTGAAGGGGAGCCGCTTTGGTCAAAATACTCTACTGAAGCAGTGATGCACACTATGGAGGTTTATTCTAAATACTCATTTGAATACCCATATCCAACATCTCAAAGTGTTAATGGTCCTGTTGGAGGAATGGAATATCCCATGATCACTTTTAATGGTCCAAGAACTGATCTTGAAGATGATGGAACAAGAACTTACTCAAGAAGTGAGAAGCAATTCCTTATTGGTGTTGTTATTCATGAGGTAGGACATAATTACTTTCCAATGATAATTAATTCGGATGAGCGTCAATGGACTTGGATGGATGAAGGTCTGAATACTTTTATGCAGTATATTGCAGAGCAGGAATGGGATGTTGAATATAATTCAAGAAGGGGTGAGGCTAGATGGATCGCCGATTACATGAAAAGTGAAAATCAAGTTCCAATTATGACTAATTCAGAGTCGCTTCTGCAATTTGGAAATAATGCATATGCAAAGCCTGCTACTGCTTTGGTAATTCTTAGAGAAACGATTTTAGGAAGAGAATTATTTGATCAGGCTTTTAAAGAATATTGTTTAAGATGGAAGTTTAAGCGCCCTACTCCATATGACTTTTTTAGAACCATGGAAGAGGCATCTGGTGTTGATTTAGATTGGTTTTGGAATGGATGGTTTTTCTCTACAGATCATGTAGATATCTCTATCAATAATATTTATGAAGCAACATTGGACACACTTAATCCAGAAGAAGATCTAAAAAAAGATAGGCAAGATTTTGAAAATGAACCAGATATGATATCTGATATTAGAAATATTAATGAAGGTATTATTGAAAGAGTTACTGTGAGACCTGAGCTACTAGATATATATGATCAATATGACAAATTCACGCCATCTGAAAGAGAGATGGGAGATTATGAAGATATCCTTGATGATTTGTATGACAGGAATAATAGTGATCCTGAGTGGATGAAAAAGGCTCTTACAGAAGCTATTGCAAAGAATGAGCTTTATTATATTTTTGAATTTGAAAATATTGGTGGATTGGTTATGCCTCTGCCTCTAAAGATTAATTATTCTGATGGTTCAAGTGAAGAATTAAAAATACCTGCTGAGATTTGGAGAAAGAACCCCAAGAATGCAAGATGGCTTAAAAGATCCCTTAAGCCAATAAGCTCAGTAGTTCTCGATCCTTACTGGGAATTAGCAGATGTTGATATAGAAAATAATTACTACCCTCAGAGAATGATACCTTCAAGGCTAAAACCAAAACCATCTAGAGCTAATCCAAAAAATCTAATGAAGGATTTAATGGAGAGAAACAAGCAAATAACTTCTCACAAGTAATGCTTGCAGCTATAGATTTTGGGATATCAAATACTGACATCGTTGTTCAAGATGGAGTTGAATATAAGTTTTTTTCATGCCCAACGAATGCAAAAATCGATGAACATTTCTTAGATAAGATTTTTTCTTATATAGATATTCCTATTAGTAAATTTTCTTTAATTGGTGTTACGGGTGGAAAATCAAGTGATCTTTCTGACAAATACCTTAATGTTAAGGTTATAAAAGTGAATGAGGTGGATGCTATTGCTATGGGTGCAAAGTCCATCTTTGGGATAAAGGATGACCATCCTTTTGTAGCTATCAGTGCAGGAACAGGAACTGCTTGTGTTTATAGCAAGAATGGAGCTACCACTCATCTTGGTGGTATCTCTGTAGGGGGTGGAACTCTTCAGGGGCTGTCTAAGAAATTAGTAAATGAAACATCGCCGAATATTCTTGAAAAATTATCATTAAAGGGAGATAGAAAAAATATTGACACTTTAATTGGCGAAGTTGTTAATGATATTGGTTCTTTATATCCTGAAGTTACGGCATCAAACTTTGAAAAAGCTAGAAATGAGAACTTTCATTCAGACAGCGATATTGCTGCTTCTCTATCAAATATGGTTGGAGAAATAATAGGAACTGTTTCTTATTTGAATGCACTTCTCATGGGGGTTAATGAAGTTTTTTTTATTGGAAGAGTTGCTAACTTTGAGGTAGTAAGAACAGGAATAACTGATAGATTGGCTCTTGCAAACATAAAAGGTAATTTTGATAATAATTCTGGTTTTGGTAATTCTCTTGGTGTTATGTTTTTCTTAAACAAAGAAAATTGATATAATGTAAAAAATTTACGAACTCTCTTATGGTAATTACTGATAAATCACTGGTCATAACATTTGCTATACCTGTATTTTTTCTATTAATTTTAATAGAGTATATTTATGGCAGGTATGTTGGTAAAAATACATACAGACTCAATGACACCTTTACCAGTATTTCGATTGGCATGATAAGCAGATACCCGACCATGTTAAATCTTGGTTTTCAAAGTGCCGTATTTATTTATATAAGCTCTAATCTTAATCTGAATATGCTATCTAACTTAAACCCAGCAACCTGGATATTAGCATTTCTTATGTATGATCTTTCATACTATTGGATGCATAGAATGCATCATGAGATAAAAGTTTTATGGGCAACTCACAGCGTTCATCATCATGGTGAAGATTTTAATCTATCTACCGCACTAAGACAGACAAGTACTGGATGGTTGTGGAAATGGGTTTTCTATTTGCCTATGATTCTTATAGGCATACCAGGTGAAGTATTTGTGACAGTCGCTGGTGTAAACCTGGTATATCAGTTCTGGGTTCATACAAAGCACATAGGTCATCTTGGTTTTTTAGAAAAAATATTTATAACGCCAATGAATCACGGCATACATCATGCTAAGAACAAAGAATATATTGATGCAAATTATGGTGGAGTTTTCATAATATGGGATAGGATGTTTGGAACATATACTCCGGAACATCCAGATATAAAACCTGTTTATGGAACAGTCTCTGCTCTTAAAAGTTGGAATCCTATTTGGGCTAATTTTCAAGTTTTCTCAACAATGTTCAATGATTCGGTTAAAACTAAGAAATGGAGTGACAAAGTTAAGGTTTGGTTTTCCAAAACATATTGGAGACCAGATGATTGTGTAGAGGAAAAAGATAGTAAAGATTTCTATGATAAATTTAATCCAGTTGTTACAGCAGATGTGCAGATATTTAGTTTCTTTCAAATGATTTTTACAATTGCTGTATCTGGTAGTGTATTGTTTTTCATATCTGAGTATACAAAAACTGAGATTGCAATAATCGGAATTTTTATAATATCATTAACCACCCTCACGAGCATGCTGCTTCAAAGTCATAATGCCTATATAGCTTTATTTTTACTTTCATTGCTAGGTGCTGTTGGAATCACGAGCTTTGAAATTATTAACTATGAGGTGCTTTCATCAAAACTGCTAGTTGCACAGTTTGTCATTAGTGCATTTGCTATTGCAGTTATAGCTGTTTACAAGCGATTGTTTGAAAGCAAGCTAGTTAACGCTTAATTAGACCCAGTCGGGACAAGGAAGGTCGTTATTTATCAAAAAGTTTCTATTATAAAGTTTACTTAAATACCTAGAGCCTGAATCGCATAAAATAGTAACAATATTGCTTCCTGCTTCCATATGCTTAGACATTTCAACTGCTCCGGCTACGTTTATACCTGCGCTTCCACCAAGATAAAGGCCCTCAGTTTCAACCATCTGAAACATAACATTAAGAGCATCTGTGTCACTTATTCTTAATGGAATATCAACCTCCAAACCTTCAATATTTTTTGTAATTCTACCTTGGCCAATTCCTTCTGTCACTGAAGAGCCTTCTGACCTCAGCTCCCCATCTTTAAAGAAAGAATAAATAGCTGCACCGTGAGGATCAGCAAGGCCAATTTTAATATCCTTATTTTTATCTTTAAGGTATTTTGCAATTCCAGAAAGAGTTCCTCCTGTTCCAATAGAACATATGAAACCATTTATTTTGCCATCAAGCTGGTTGTATATCTCTGGTCCAGTTTCATTGTAATGGCCTATTTTATTTGCATCATTATCAAATTGATTCGCCCATAGGACACCATTTGGATTTTCATAAGATTCTGCAACTTTTTTTGAATATTTAACATAATTATTTTCATCTTTATAAGGAACAGCCGGAACTTCTATAAGTTCTGCCCCGCAAGCCCTTATAGTTGCTTTCTTTTCTTCCGACTGAGTATCCGGAATTACTATAACTGTTTTGAGGCCTAAAGCATTACCTACAAGTGCCAGTCCAATACCTGTATTGCCAGCAGTCCCTTCAACAACAGTCCCACCTTTTCTAATAAGTCCTTTTTTTATTGCATCTTCTAAAATATATTTAGCTGCTCTATCTTTAACTGAACCACCTGGGTTCATAAACTCTGCTTTACCAAAAATATTACAACCCGTTTCATCAGATAAATGCTCTAATTTTATTAATGGCGTATTTCCTATATATTTAATCATTTAAAGGCTTGAATCTCCTGGATCCCAATCATTATTGGAAATATTTAGTTTGTTCACTTCTTTGGCTGGAATTCCTGCAACAGTTGTCTCATTCTTTACATCTTTCAAAACTAAGCTACCAGCTGCAATAATAGCTTTGTGCCCAACAGTGATATTCCCCAATATAGTACTCGAAGCATATATTGTTGCGCCACTTTCTATATTTGGGTGCCTCTTGCCAATTTCATTGCCTCTGCCTCCAAGCGTAACGCCTTGAAAAATAGAAACATGTGACTCAATAACAGCTGTCTCGCCAATAACTATTCCAGTTGCATGATCCATCATAACTCCTCCAGAAATCTTAGCTGCAGGATGAATATCTATACCAAAAATCTCTGAAGCTCTATTTTGAAAAAATAGCGCCATGGTATGTCTATTTTTATTCCAAAGACAGTGAGAGGCTCTATATGTTGCCAATCCAAGAAAGCCCTTGTAAAACAATAATGGGGTAGAAAAATAATCACACGATGGGTCGTTATCTTTGAAAAAGATGAGGTCTTTTTCAATATCACTTTCTATATTTTTACAATCATCGAATACATCTATAATAAATTTTTTAATATCCATGGCGGACAAAGCATCACTGTGAAGTTTAGATGAAAGAATCGATGCTACTGCATTGGTAAGATTCTTTTGAGACAAAACTAATGAGTATAAAAAAGATCCTAATGATGGCTCTGCATCAACTCTAAGCTCTATCTCGTCTCGAATACTTTCCCATAAACTATTATCCATAACCATGGATTATAAACTTAAACTATAAAAAATATCCATGGTGTGAAAAGTAATATAAAATCAAAAAATATAGATAAAAAATTGTTATGAAGAAAATACAAATATTAACCTTTTCGTGTCCTGATCAATCTGGCATACAGGCAAAAGTAACAGGTTTGATGAATAAACATAATGCATTTCTTACAGATGTGCAGTCCTATTCTGATAAAGATTCAAATAAATTTTTCTCTAGAATTGTGTTTTTTATAAATGATATAGAAATTGCAAGTAATGATTTTTTTATTGAATTTGAGAGTTTGGCGATAGAGCTATCTATGAAATGGTCTATTGATGATGAGTCTAGAAAAATTAAGACTGTAATTGCAGTTTCAAAAGAAGGTCATTGCTTAAATGATCTATTGTATAGAGCAAAATATAGAGATATGCCTATAGATATAGTTGGTGTCGTATCAAATCATGAAGTGTATAGAGAAATAGTAGAATTCAGCGGGATAAAATTCCATTACCTCCCAATAGAAAAAAATACTGACTCAAAAAAAGCACAAGAGAATGAATTTAGGTCTATTGTTAAATCAAGTGGTGCTGACTTAATTGTTTTAGCTCGATATATGCAAATCTTGTCAGACAGTCTTGCAAGTGAATGGTCTGGAAAATGTATCAATATCCATCATAGCTTTTTACCTAGCTTTAAGGGAGCTAGACCCTACCATCAAGCCTTTGATAAGGGGGTAAAAATTATTGGTGCGACAGCTCATTATGTTACAGGGGACTTAGATGAAGGTCATATTATTGAGCAAGATGTCCAAAGAGTTTCTCATAGAGACTCTCCAGAAGATCTAACTAGAAAAGGTAATGATATTGAATCTAGCGTTTTATCAAGAGCAGTTAGATGGCATGCAGAAAAAAGAATTCTAATTAATGGAACTAAAACTATAGTATTTAATTAAAAAAGGCTGGTTAAGTTAATATAACCAGCCTTATAAATAACCTACTTTAATAAGTTTTATTGAACATCGAAACGGTCGTTATTCATGACCTTATTCCAAGCACTAATAAAATCAGCTACAAGTTTAGATTGTCCATCATTAGATGCATAAACCTCGGCAAGCGCCCTTAATTGAGAATTTGAACCAAAAACAAGATCTGTTCTTGAGGCAGTCCTCATTTTTTTACCAGAAGATCTATCAAAAGCTTCGTATGAATCTTCATTTGCATCAGGCTTCCATTCAACTGACATATCTAGCAAAGTACTAAAGTAGTCATTTGTCATTTTATTTTTATCATCGGTGAATACTCCGTGACCTGATGAGCTTATACCTATTGATCTCATTCCACCAATAAGAACAGTCATTTCAGGAGCAGTCAACCCAAGAAGCTGAGCTTTATCTAGCATAATTTCTTCAGCCGCTACAGCCAGTCCTGATTTATGAAAGTTTCTAAAACCATCAGATAACGGTTCAAGTGATGCAAAGGAATCAGCATCAGTTTGTGCTTGTGATGCATCACCTCTTCCAGGTATAAATGGAACATTAGCACCTGTTGCTAACTCAATTCCAAGATTACCAGCCAAAATAATCACATCTGCAATCGATGCACCCGTATCATTAGAAATAGCCTCATATATGCTTAAAGCTTTTTGGAGTTGGCTTGGGTTATTTACTTCCCAGTCTTTTTGGGGTGCTAACCTAATTCTGGAACCATTAGCTCCACCTCTCATATCAGAGCCTCTATATGTTGATGCGCTCGCCCAAGCTGTTTCTACCATTTCTTGAATACTAAGTCCGCTTTCAGATAATTTTGCCTTAATAGAGTCAATATCATAATTAGTATTTCCTGCTGGAACAGGGTCTTGCCAAATTAACTCCTCTGATGGAATTTCTGGACCCATGTATCTCACTTTTGGGCCCATATCTCTATGAAGTAATTTAAACCATGCTCTTGCAAATGCATCTGCAAATTCTTCAGGATTTTCATGGAAACGCTTTGAGATTACTTTGTAAGATGGGTCCTCACGAAGAGCAATATCAGCAGTTGTCATCATAGTAGGGACTTTGATAGAAGCATCTTCAGCATCTGGAGCAAGATCTTCTTCTTTTGGGTTAATAGCATGCCAAACAATGGCTCCGGCTGGTGTAGTCACCTTTTCCCATTCATAACCAAATAACAAATCAAAGTAGCCGTTATCCCACTGCGTTGGATTAGCAGTCCAAGCACCCTCAAACCCACTAGTAATAGTATCTCTACCTTTTCCTGAAGCATAAGAACTCATCCAACCAAAACCCATTTCTTCCATTGCAGCGCCTTCCGGCTCTGTACCAACATGATCATCAGGGCCTGCGCCATGACCTTTACCGAATGTATGTCCTCCAGCAACTAATGCAACTGTTTCTTCATCATTCATCGCCATACGTCCAAATGTCTCTCGAATATCTACAGCGCTTGCAAGTGGATCAGGATTTCCATCAGGACCTTGAGGATTAACATAAATTAAACCCATTTGAACTGCTCCAAGTGGGTTAGCTAAATCTCTTTCGCCGCTATATCTTTCATTTTCTAACCATTCCTTTTCTGCACCCCAATGAATATCTTCTTCAGGAGCCCATATATCTGGACGACCACCACTGAAACCAAATGTTTTACCGCCCATGGATTCTATTGCAACATTACCAGCCAGGATTAACAGATCAGCCCAGCTAACTTGTTTTCCATATTTTTGTTTAATTGGCCATAAAAGTCTTCTTGCTTTGTCTAAATTACCATTATCAGGCCAGCTATTAAGTGGAGCAAAACGCTGAGCACCAGTTCCGCCTCCGCCTCTACCATCTGTACTTCTATATGTTCCTGCAGCATGCCAAGTCATTCTAATAAAGAAAGGTCCATAATGACCATAGTCAGCGGGCCACCAGTCTTGAGAATCAGTCATAAGATTATTTAAATCTTCTTTTAAAGCATTGAAGTCTACTTTATTGAACTCTTCTCTGTAATCAAAACCATCGTCCATAGGATCAGATTTAGAATCATGCTGATGAAGAATGCTAAGATTTAATTGATTAGGCCACCAATCTCTATTAGATGTTCCAGTAGAACTGTTGGTAGTCAAAGCGCCATGCATTACTGGACATTTGCCCTCTGTATCGTTGTTCATATGATTGCTCCTTTGCAGAATAAAAAAAATATATATGCATACTCTACCTTTTTTTTATGTATTATTAAATACACTAATTCTATACTCAATATTCGATTATAATGAATATTAAAAAATATCAATGATTACTCTCAAACAAATACATTACGCGCTAACTATAGAAAAGGAACTGCATTTTAAAAAGGCTGCAGATGCCTGCTATGTATCTCCATCAACTCTAAGTAATGCAATCTCAGAAATGGAGGCTCAATTAGGCATTCAAATATTTGAGCGTACTAGTAAAAAAGTCATAGTTACCAGTCTAGGTAAAGAGATACTAAAAAAGGCTAGAGCCATTAAGATGGAAATAGGCGATATTAATCAACTCAGCGAGGATCAGAAAAATCCATTAAGTATGCCAATTACACTTGGAATTATTCCTACAGTTGGGCCTTATTTCATACCCTTAGTTCTTCCATCTTTAAAAAAGAAATTTCCAAATCTAAAATTAAAAATTATAGAAGCTCAATCAAGTGTTCTTGTTAGTAAAGTTAATAATGGTGAGATTGATATGGCTATCCTTGCTATGCCCTATAAGCTTGATGGATTGCTTTCATTTAAATTTTGGGAAGAAAACTTTTACTATATTAGCTATAAAGGTAAACAGGAAATAGATAAAGATAAGATAAGAGCAAAAGAAATAGACCAATCTGATTTGATGCTTTTAAATGATGATCATTGTCTTAAAAACCATGTATTAGCTGCTTGCAAGATAGATAGTGATAAACAGTATTCAATAGAGGCGTCTAGTCTAACTACGCTAACCCAATTGGTAGCTGGAAACATGGGTTCAACTTTGGTTCCTCACATGGCTATTAAACAATTAGTGAATTCAAACTCCTCAATCTCTAAAGCTCTTCTTGATGAGCCAGGGCCCCACAGAGAATTAGTAATTATTATAAGGCCTTCCTACTCTGGTCTTAAAAACGTCAAATTATTAAAAGATGTATTTTTTTCATCTCTTTTAGCGAATACTAAAAGTTTTTAGAGAAAATAAAATGGTGGAGCTACGCGGGATCGAACCGCGGACCCCCTGCTTGCAAAGCAGGTGCTCTCCCAGCTGAGCTATAGCCCCATTTTGAACTGATAATTGTACTTTAAAAATAAAATATATCTACACATATTTTTATATATACAACATGCTGGCTAGGCCATTCTTTTTATAAATTAATAATATTCTTAAGCTACAAATTCATCGCCTTTTGTCCAAGAGCATCCAGTTGGCCCCCCGGCCTTTAATGCTTGGAGTGTTCTTAGAACTTCATCTGCATTTCTTCCAGTATCTAAAGCATTAACAGAAACATGTTGAATTGTTCTTTGTTCATCAATAACAAAAGTTGCTCTATAGCAAACACCTGCTTCAACATTTACGATACCAAGCTCATTAGATAAACAAAGGCCTGTATCTGCGGCTAATGAATGGTTTATATCTCCAATCAAGCTATTATCATTTTTCCATGCAAGCTTACAAAATTCATTATCGCCGCTTATTCCTATAACTGTTGCTTCATCAATCAGTTTATCCATTGCAGCAATCTCTGTTGGGCAAAGAGGAGAGAAATCTTTTGGGTAAAAGTAAATTACACTCCAGTCTTTCTTTAAAGGCTCATAGTTTTCTTCAACAGAAACCTCAACTAACTCATTATCACTATTAACTCCCTGTAACTTAAAAGCTGGGAATTTATTACCTACTGTTAACATATGTTTATCTCCTAATATCTCAATTATCATTTTATGAGATATTAATTGTACTATTTAATTAAAAAAAAGGATGGCTAAGCCATCCTTTTTAACTTTAGCCTAAATTTAATTAGACTATCTCTCCCACAAGACTAAAGCTTATATGTAAATCCAACTTTTAGTGTTCTTGGTTTTTGTGATCTTGCGCCATCTTTTGGTGCTCTGGCAACAATATCTTCGTGATCAAGAATATTTTCCATTATTAAATATAAATCAGTTTTATCATTTAACGGTTTTCTTAAATTTAAATCTATAAATGAGTGAGCCTCAATATTTTGATTAACACCGCAAGCAGCCGTTGAGCAGGCGCTTCCATTTTCAACAAGTCTTATGTTTCCACTTAGTCCATCTGGATTAATAAAACCAACAACTAATGCTAAAGAGGAACTAGGAACATAAGGCACATCATCACCAGCGGCAACTACGCCCCAGTAATCACCATCATCATCAAAGCTATTTTTAAAAGTTGCATCTGAAGATGTATAAGTTAATCCAACTGGATATAGTATGCCTGTTGAACCATTAAATATGTGTGAACCTGAAATCTCTATTCCTGAAACATCCACTGCTCCTCCATCAAACACATCACCATCACTACAATCTCCGCCTTGTGAATTTTTACAGACTGCCTTTAGATTTTTATAGTCGCTTGTAAAGTAAAAGGCTTCCATATTTGTATCATTTTTGGAATATCTAAAACCAAGCTCCATGTTGTCTGCTTTTTCAGGATCAGTACCAAACATTGCTGTCATTCCTTCATGAAATCCAGCAACAAGCTGAAGGTTATCATTTAGATCATATGTAGCACCAAATCCTGTTGTGCTGTGATCACCATCCTTTGTCCTGGGGTATCCTGATGCTAAGATTTTCCTAGTTGGGGCGCCATCATCCCATCTATTCTCAACTTGATCGTAATCTTCTGACCTATGACCAACTGTTAATGCTAATTTTCCTATAGTAATTTTATCTTCTATATAAAATGATGTTGCTTTAGAAACTCTTAACCTATTGTTGCTTCCAGTATACCCAGATGAACAAGAGTATAGAGCAGAATTAATACCATTTTCACCTTGGTCAAAGCATTCATAATCCTGATAGCGACTCTCAGAGTCTTCCATGTCCCTGTAGCCAATAGTAATGTTATGATTTTTTATGTCTGTTGAGACTTTAAATTGATATCCTTCATTCGTATAAAACCTATTGTTATGTTTAAGTTTAACTTGGACAGCCAATGAGCCATCTAGAATTGCCTGTGCATTTGCATCTCCAGCATTTGCAGCAGAGATTACAGTATTAATTCCATTTCCAACGCCATGCTCAGAATTGTTATTTGCCTTATCGACTTTAAACCAATCTCTGTGATAATCATTGCTCCATGAGGATGCTACAACTTTAAATTTCTCAAAATCTCCTAAGTAAGTAAGTGATTTTTGATCGCCATCATTACTCATCTGGTCGTATTGGGTCATTCCATATCTTAATCTTGGATTTGCATTAAAGCTTTTACCAGACAAACCAACATATGATTGATCGGAAATCTCATCTATCTCAACCATTTTAAAGGTAAGAGAATGATCGCCATTTTCATATCTGGCTTTCATCATAAAATCAGATTTATCAAAACCTGTATCACCGCCAACATTTGCAATACTGTCAAATCCATCACTTTGATGCTCATGAACCTCTACCAATCCTCCAAAATTACCAGATACTCCACCATAATATGCATGAGTTCTTAGCATTCCATTTTGGCCAAATTCTTGTGTTAATTTTCCTGAAGCTTCTTCAGGTATAGGTGTGCTTATCATATTAATTGCACCTCCAATGGTACTTGGCCCTTGACTGATAGAAGATGGTCCCTTCAGAACTTCTACAGAATTAATCCTTCCTGTAGTTGGAAAGTAGTATGCTGAAGAAGAGGTATATGGTGCTGGAGCAACAAGTATTCCATCTTCCATTAATGTAATTTTTGCAGATCTATCAATTGAAGTACCTCTGATAGAAATATTTGGTCTAAGGCCATATCCATCCTCGGTTCTAAAGTAAACGCCTGGAACAGCTGATAGAATTTTATGAATATCAGTATCCATTGCTTTTTGAAGCTCTTCATTGCTAACTATCGTTCCGGAGCCGGGAAGCTCTTTTACATCTGCTTTGGTTCCTATAATGGTTACTGTTTCAACCTCTTGAACCTCTGCATATATTTCAGAAGTAAGTGATGCGGCGGATAGCAATAATAAAATGCTTATTGCTAGTTTGTTTTGTTTAATAATTTCCATGTCTCGCCTTTAAAATAAAATTTATAAGTGAACCAGTGAATATATTTTGTATAAAACGAAGATATATAAATTTCATCACTTTTAGGGGAATATATATTCACCGATTCTTGTAAATGCAAATGATAATGATTCTCATTTACATTTGCAAGCACAAAAGTAACATATTTTTAATAGATTTTATTTTTTAGGTTATTTGTCTTTAATTATTGCCTTTAATAGCAAAATATAATCCAAGTGAGAATAGGAATATTTGCTCACTCTTAAAAAGATCAGGTGTAATAAACCAGTCAGGGTGTGCAATAACGAATGCGCCAATCATAATTACAACAATAGCACCTCCTGAGAGTCTTGTAATAAGGTTACCTATTTGATTAAACAAAAGGCCTCCTAATATGATTCCCACCCCTGCTATCACCTCGCCAAGAGCAACTAGACTTGTAATTAATTCAGGCCATATGATGCCTTCGCTTTCGAACCATACCACCATTTTTTGAGGTGGTAGAGGAAACTTTTGATACCCATGCAAGAAGAAAGAAATTCCAAGTGATAATCTTAATATCCATGGAGCTATGCCCATAAATGGTTTAGCAATCTTTTCTAAAGTGTTGTTTATACTCATTATTTTAAGCCTCGTTTAATAAAAGTATATCCTCATCTGAGCAAATATTAAAACCTTTATTAACTAGCAGTCTGTCTAACTCATCTCTTCCAATATCAATCTTCAGATAAATAATTCCCGATCCAGAACTTTCTTCTTTAACGATACATCCCATACCGTAAAGGTCTGATCTTAGCTTTCCAAGTGAAGCTTCTATAGATACCCATCCCTTATAAACTCCATTAAATAATTCTAAGTTTATCTTCTCTCTTAAATGCTCTATTCCAAGATTTTTCTCAGCAGATATCCAAACCTCATCATTTAATTTTCTTGTCTCAGGATCTCTTAGTCCAACTAAATCACATTTATTATTAATTCTTATTTGCGTGATCTTCTCAAGGCCTAGGCTTTTTAAAATATTATCGACCTCATTAATTTTTTGATCATGGTCTGGGTCAGAGCAATCTGTTACATGTAGAAGCAAATCTGCTGATTGAAGTTCATCAAGGGTGGCTTTAAAAGATTCAATTAACTCTGTGGGAAGATCTGATATGAAGCCTACAGTATCTGAAAATAAAATTGGGCCTAACTCAGGGTCAACATTTCTTCTGGTAACGGAATCAAGTGTTGCAAATAATTTATCTGCAGCATATTGGCTACTTTTGGTAAGCTTGTTAAATAATGTTGTTTTACCAGCATTGGTATATCCAACTAAAGCAACTAGTCTATTCCTGCTTTTTTTTCTTGCATAACTATTTAGTTGTTTTTGTTTATGCGCTTTAGTAAGTCTACTCTTAAGAGTTCTTATCCTATGCCCAATCAACCTTCTATCTGTTTCTAGCTGTGTTTCTCCAGGCCCTCTTAAGCCTATGCCCCCTTTTTGTCTCTCTAAGTGTGTCCATCCTCTTATTAAGCGAGTAGAAAGATGGTTTAATTGAGCTAATTCAACCTGAAGTTTGCCTATGTGGGTAGTGGCCCTTGTAGCAAATATATCTAATATCAACTCTGTTTTATCAATTACTCTCACCTTAAGCTTGAGCTCAAGGTTTCTTGCTTGAGATGCAGAAAGCTTGTGATTAACTATCACTAAGCCAATGTCTGAGCCGTGAACTGAATTAAAAAGTTCTTCTAATTTCCCTTTGTTAATAAAATGACTAATTGATGGTTTGCTTTGTTTGTGTGAGGTAGTTCCAACAATATCTGCACCAGAGGATTCTACAAGATCAAAAAATTCCCTTTCTGCGTCGTCAATTAGCTGTTTCTCTTTAAGCGAATAAACGTCAATAAAAACTAGAAATGTTTTTGCATTAGCTTTTTCTTCTTTGAACATGTAGTTAATATTGTAGAGATTTTATTTATATTTGTTACTATTATTAAGTAAATATAAATTCTTTAACTAAGGAGCATTTATTAATAAAGGTGAAAGAGCTGTAAACTCATCACTTGCCAGTAAGAAAAGAAAAGCTGTCAGAGAGATAAAAAAACTCAGATTAGAAAAAAAGTATAAAGAACTTCGAAAAGCGAAAAAAAACAAATAACAAGAAGTTTAATTTTGAAATGGCAAGTAAAGCCACAAAATGGTGGCATAGACCTTTATTAATCAATAAAAATGGAAAAAATAGATAAATACATACCAATGCTGATTATTCTAGGCTCTCTTTTTGTAGCGTCAATAGTCTAGAAAATCTAAAATTGCTTTTTTTGCAGATCACATTTTCCTGAAGCCCTGACTTCTACTTTTGGACTTGAGTTCTTTGATCCTTTTTTATTTTTTAACCAAATGTCGCCCTGTATTTTTCCTTTTCCGGTAAACCAATTAAACGAATTCGTTACTCTATAAAGCTCAACTTCATACTCAGGGAAAAGAGGATGTTCTTCACCTGGCTGCATTGTATGAAATACTTCAATTCCAGTATCAGTTACCTCTGATGACCATGATGCATTTGGGTTTAACCATATGGGTGATGGGTCGAATGTATGAGTCAATGATTTAAACTTTTCACTGTTCATATCTGCTTGCCAATACTGAACTACATACATTTTATCCTTCTCCCAGTCTTCTGATGCGAAGCTTGTCTTGGCTCTTTGAAGAAGAAAAAGTGATTGTTGGGTTTGAGTTGCTAGGTTCTTGAAAAACTCTATGCCTTCAGAAAGGTAAGTTTTCTTTATATCTTTATAGGTTATAGAGTAAGTTCCATCAAGTTCGCACAAAACCTTGGATTGCTCTGCATATAAAGATGCTGAAAATAAAAATATTATAAGAAATCTCATAAAAATTATTATAGGTCTTTAAAGCTAGTTCTTAAATAGCCTACCTTCAACTGCCGTGCCCTTTATTTCAATATCTTTTATGAGTAAGGGGTCAATAGTTAGAGGGTTGTGAGATAAAATTGTAAAGTTAGCATACTTTCCGGGGCTTATGCTTCCATAATCATCTTCAAGTCCCATTGTATATGCTGAATTTAAAGTAACGCCTTTTAAAGCAGTTATAGCAGATATTCTTTGATTAGGACCAGCTACTTTATTTGCATAATTAATCCTATTAACTGCCGAATGCATTAAAACAAGAGGCGAAGCTGGTGCCATTGGCATATCAGAATGAAGTGAAATTGGTATATCTGCAGCATCAACATCTCCTAACCTTACCATCTGCTGCGATCTTTCAAATCCCACCCCCTTTCTACTATATAGCTCTGATAAAACATAAACATAGTATGGGTTTGCGCTGACTATTACGCCCAAAGTTTTCATTCTTTCAATTTGATCTTTTGCAGAATATCCAAAATGAACAATTGTTGTTCTATGATCCTTTCTGGGATTTCTTTTGATGTTCTCATCCAGAACATCAAGAATTCTATCTAATCCGCCGTCACCATTTTGATGAACATGAATTTGATAGCCAGCATCCCAATACAATTGGAATGTTTGTTTAAAAACCTCTCCTTCCATCAGCCATATGCCTTGATGCCCATCTAGATAACCATCTCTTAAAACCATGTTTTGCGAATACATAGCCCCATCAGAAAAAAGCTTTATATGTTTTGGCAGGAACTGAACTTTGCCTGCACCCCAGGATAAGTGCTTTATAGTTTCATCTAATAGATCCTCAATTTTCATATTTTCTAACATATATAAAGCGCTTGGAATATAAAAAGATCTAAATGGGGTATCTATATCACCAAATACATAATTTTTAACCTGTTGAATTTTAGGATCATACATTGATCCAGGATTGCCAATTAAAGTAATTCCATTTTGCTGGATATAATCTTCAGTGGTCTGCAAGCCTTTAATTATTCTTTCAGGTGTTGCAAGATACTCCATTATTTTTGGCATAACAGCAATTAAACCTCTTTCAGAAAAATGTCCTTTTTCAAGATCAGCAAGTTTTCTATCGTATTCATTCAGATGAGCTATATCTTTCTCACTTATATTAAAAAACTCTAGCGCTTTACTATTTAGGATAAACTCATGAAAAGATCTATGGATAATAAGAATTGGTCTTTCTCTAGATATAAGGTCTAAGTCATGTCTATCCAAGTTTCCATGAAAATAATGATGAAACCCCCAACTTATTAAGGGGTTTTTTGCTTCCCCGCTCTTGCTCTCAATATTGATCAATCTTTCTAAGTAAGCCTTCCGCTCCCTGACGCCTTTGCTAACTTGACCTGGAATAATCCAATCATCAATAGCAACAATAGATGAGTTCATTGTTATTGCTGCAAGCAAAGGGTGGATATGATGCTCAATGAAGCCTGGAACAATAACATCATCTTTAAAGGTTTGATCTATCTGGACTTCTGGATATATCTTGAGAAGATTTTTTAAATGGCCAACAGATAATATTTTGTCATCCTGTATTACAAATGCATTAGCATCAAGAAAACGATCATCCAGAGTAATCAAGTCCTTGGCCAAAAATATTTTTTTAGATGTATCAGCAAAGATCGGATGAATTAAAGTTAGGGCAATTAAAAAATGAAATATTCGCATAAATATATGCTATCAGATTTTAAAGAGTAGTTTATTTTTTTAGATACTTAGATCTTCTAAATTATAGTCTCGTAAATCTTTTCTAGCAGCATCATTCCATTCAAATGACTTCTTTGATTTATTTAAAGGTGCATATAAGTATGACTTTTCTGAAGGATATTTTTGTTTTCTTGCCTCTATTGCATACCCAATAGCTCTTGCCCTGCGCTCTATTATTTTGTCGTCGAAAACCTGAGCTTCACTGTGAATACCTCCGCCTTGAGTTCCAATAACAGATGATCTTTTATGAAATCCAAAATTAACAGTGACACGAGGTTCAAAACCACAATTTGGAAAAGAGCCATGAAGGATCTGTCGATTACAAATGACAACATCGCCTGGATTACAAACAATTGGGACTGCATCTTCCAGTCGTTCGCTTCCTGTCTCAGAAACAAGCTTTTTAATATCAATTTTTCCATCTTTATGAGTCCCTGGAACAACCCAAACACCGTTAACTGCTGTGCTGCCATACACCTGAGCCATAAAATTAAATCCATGAATCTCTTCATCAAAATTTTCACTTTCCCAGTGAGTTACACCATCCTGATGCCATGAAACTGCAGCTCCAATCCCAGGCTCTTTTATAAATAATGCTTCATTAAATGGGGTGAAATCTTTACCATTTATAGATTCAGCAACTTTTAAAAGATCGGGGTGGGCATAGGTCCTCAAACAAGCATCTGAGAACTGTAATGATCCAAGCAATATTAAAGGAACTGCTGAGGGAGCATCTTCTTCAGCTTCAGGCTCAAACATCTTTATTTGATGCCTGCCATTTGCAAGCTCAGTTCCTCCAAGCGGATCTCCCAATGGCTTTGACCACAATAGAGTTAAAGACTTTGATTCTGCATTCATTGCAGGCTCACCTTTGGAGTTAACAGAGCTTTCTGGTCCGGTAGGGAATTTTGATCGCAAATCTTCTAAATCAACTTTAATATCTTCTAACTCATCTTTATTCAAAGCGCCTTCAAATATAAAGAAACCATATTTGGAATAGGCATCTCTAATTGATTTTGAAAGACTTCCGTCTTCTTCAAAAGCTATAGGGCCACGGTTTTTCAGCGATAATGCTTTTTTCTCACCAGCAATTAAATAGTCTTTCATGGCTTCAGACTCATCGCCATAATATGCTGCACAAGCTTCAATTGATTTAGATGCATCGATCATTTTATTTCCTCTTTTTTATTTTTTAAACTCATTAGAACAGAGTTATTTTTACAGTGATTAATAGCCGACTCTAGCTTTCTTTTTGGGTAACCTTTTTTAAGGTCAGATTGATTAACATATGCCACACAGTCTTCTATATTACTAAAAGGAGGTTTTAAATTTTCTGTATTCTCAGATTGTTGACACCCAATTAATATGAAAAAAGAAAATGCAGCTAATAATTTATTCATAAATGTTTAATATCCTATAAATATACGAATAAAGATAACTGGTAAAACTAAAGATAAGAAAAGCAAAAGTAAGAATTTCCATTTAGTCATATTAATCATATATTTAATTTATTCTCACGCATTCTGCCATAGTAATTAGAGTAAGTTCAAATATCTTCAAAAGTATTAATAGACTTGATCACTTGCAAGGACTGCATTTGTCTTATTTAGATAAATAACAATTAATAAATTTGCTGATGAGTATATGAAAACACTGATTGCAATAAGCGAAAGAGTTGTTTCAATATAAGCATAAGATGCAATTATGACGCATAAAATTAACCTTATTATTTCTGCTTTTAACTCCTTTTTACCATCAAGCCACATTGCGGTGCAGTACATTGTAAAAGTCATCATAGTTATGGTTACCCATAACTCAAAGTAATCCAGGTATCCACTTTGAATGAAAGTTAAAAATATATAGGTAATGAATAAGTATTGGAATAAGGCATAAAGCTTATATTCTTTTTTTATAACAGGATTATACTTTTTGAAAGTTTGCGGATTGAATTCATCTTTTTTTATTTGGTTAGGAAAACTTGTAGGGGTCCAGTTTGTTCTTGCAAACGGAGCATATAGCTTGTCTTTCCATTTTTTTGATAGCCACATCTCTTTAATTATCTTCACATAAATGTGGAGATTAGCCCAAACTGGATTGAATGTATTTAATGTACTTCTAATCCCATATATACATGCCTCATTCTCATCTTCTATTTTGTGTGTTCCAAACATTCTGTCCCAAATAATAAAAACGCCGCCATAGTTTTTATCTATATATTGCTCATTCTGAGCATGATGAACTCTGTGATTTGAAGCAGTAACGAAATAATTTTCGTACCATCCTAGTTTAGGTATATGTTCGCTATGCACCCAAAATTGATATACAAGATTCAGTGAAGCTACGCTGATAAAGACATATGAAGGAATTCCAATCAAAAACATCGGGATATAGAAAACCCAACTAACAAATGCACCTGTTCCAGTTTGTCTTAAAGCTGTACTCAAATTGTAATCTTCGCTTTGATGATGAGCGGCATGTGATGCCCAAAATATTTGCCTCTCATGGCTAATTCTGTGAAACCAATAATAGAAAAAATCATAAATAACAAAAGCAAATATCCATGTAATTGGTGACTCTGCATCCATTCTCCATAAAGCAAATCTAGTCTCTGCCAAATAAAAAACATATCCTGCAGCACCAATAATAATTAATTTGTTTGCAGTACGAAGGGTGCCCATAAATAAATTACTTATAGCATCATTTAATCTATAGGTATTCTTCTTTATAGCTATTCCATAAGCTAGCTCAGCTAAAAGGGCTAGCAAGAAAAACGGAACAGCATAGGTTATGTAATCCATGGTTTATATTATCTTAAATAATAATTATTTTAAAATAAGCTTAGAAAGCAATTATATTAAAAATTATTGTTTTCTATAGGAGTTTCTATTCCAAGCAAGAACTGAGAATGGGATGGTTAACAAGTAAATCAAAGCTATAACATTAATAGATAACCATAAAAAATTTATAATACTTAATGCGATTAATGAAAACAGAATAAGAAATATAAGTCTTGATTTAATATATATCTTCTTTCTTTTAATTGAAAAAGTTGGAATTCTGCTTGTTAGCAAGCCGCTAATTAAAATTATATAAGCTGCTACAAAGTTCAAATTTTCATATGCCCAATCAAAACCCATGAATGAATGAGTTAAGGGGAGCAAAATTAAAATTGCCCCTACGGGTGTTGGGATGCCAGTAAAGAAATTATCCGGCTCTTCTTCGGAGGTCTTAGATAGCTCCAGCCTAACATTATATAAAGCTAATCTTAAGCATGAAAAGATTATAAAAACTAAACAGGCAAACGTACCTATGCCGCTCTCCTGGTTGAATATAGACATATAAACAAGAATGCCAGGTGCGATACCAAAACTAAGAAAGTCTGAAAGAGAGTCAAGTTGTGCACCTAGATCTGATTCACTATTAAGATGCCTCGCAAGCATTCCATCTAATACATCACATAGTCCAGCAATTAAAATACATAAGATTGCTAAATTAAAATCTTGCTCAAGGGCAAATCTGATTGAGCTTAGTCCAAAACTTAGTCCGGATAGAGTGATAACATTTGGGAGCAATACTTTAAAATCTATTTTCTTCATTTTCTTATTTAAATGATGCTAGAACAGACTCGCCGGCAACAACCTTATCTCCAACAGAGCATTTAGTAACTGCATCTAAAGGCATGTATATGTCGACACGAGAACCAAACCTAATCAATCCAAATCTTTCTCCTTGAACAAGATTGTCATTACTAGACACGAATCCTAAAATTCTTCTAGCAATTAAACCAGCTATTTGTACTACAACAATTTCAGGACCACTGTTAGCAGAGCTAATTACAAGGCTACTTCGTTCATTTTTCTCGCTAGCTTTATCAAGACTTGCATTTAAAAATTGACCTTCCTTGTAAACTGAAGCTTTAACAGTGCCAGAGACTGGGCTTCGATTAATATGAACATTGAAAACATTCATAAAGACGCATATGCGCTTCATTTTCTCTTGGCTCATTGAAACTTCTTTTGGAGGATAAGACTCATCAATTAGACATACCTTTCCGTCTGCAGAGCTAATAATTGAATTAGGATCGTATGGAGTATTTCTTTCTGGATCGCGAAAGAACCATAAAGTAAAAATAGTTAATAGGTACCCAATGATTGAGATTGCTGTAAATACAAATCCGAGAAAGATTGAAATAACAAAGAAAAT
>CAJQGY010000027.1 GCA_905478015.1 uncultured SAR86 cluster bacterium | reverse complement strand
ATCTTGATTCTTGTAACCTAAAATCTTTCCTATAGCTATTGCACAATCAATGCCTTTAAGAATAGAGCTCGATCCGGTTAATAAATAGTCTCTTTCTATATTTCCACTATGATCGATAGACCAAGGTATGGTGCCATTTTTAATTTGGAATGAGAGTGAAAAGTTAATGGCTTTTTCTAAAGTAGGCCACAAAATTTTTAAAAACTCTTTATTAGAAAAAATCTTATAGTAATGCAAAAGCCCAATTGATATATAAGGTGAAAAATGGGTAGGTTTATTTTTTTCGAGTACGCTTCCATCATTTGCATACTTCGCATACCAACTTCCATCCTTATTCTGATTCGATTTAAGCCATAGAAAAGCTTTTTCAGATTTCTCGATATCTCCTATAAAATTTATAGCAGTTATTGATTCTATAAAATCCCATGGATCAAATGAGCCATCTGCATTTGATGGAATGGTGCCATTATCATTCTGTGATTTAAGAACGTACTCTCCTATATGATTAAAAAAAGACTTATCTTTTAAAGATTCGATCTCAAAGAGTTCTTTTGTTGGGAAAAATATCATTCTTTTTTCTCGAAATACAAAGCCAAACTTTTTCCTAGGAATGGATTGAGGGCCTTATCAATTAAATCAATATAAAAAGGTTTCTGCAGTATATGTTTTTCTAAGATTCTCTTATAAATTTTAATAAAGAAATTATTGTCCTGATTTTTCCAGAATATGCATCTAAGCCACCAGTAAGGGCTATGAATAGAATGAAATCTTTCTGATCTTTTATATACAAATCCTGCTTTTTTCACATCATCAATAATACCTTTTTTCTTGAATATTCTTACGTGGCCTCCTGGCATATTCTGATACTCATCAGATATCATCCAGCAAATTTTTTCTGGCCAATAAGATGGCACGCTAGCAAGAAATTTACCTCCAGGCTTTAAGACTCTATAAATTTCATCTAAAGCCAAATGATACTCATCAAGATGCTCAAGAACTTCTGAGCATATAACTAAGTCCAGAGAATTTGATGGAATAGGGAGTGAGTATGCTGATCCCTTTATGAAACTTGCGCCTTGATTTGAAATTGATTTAAAAAATTCATACCCCTCCCTAGCCTTATCAAGTGATAGGTCATCCATATCCAAACCCATGCAAAAGGTATTATTAAAATTCTGCATCACTCCAAAGACATGTCTGCCCTCGCCGCATCCAATATCGAGCATCGCACTGTTACCTTTAGGTAAGGTTATTTTATTAAAGTTAAATGTGAGCATTTTGATTAAAATCTTTTATGTTATTAATTATTATGTCTTCGTATTGTTTTGATATCTTGCTCCAATTGAACTGACGAATTACATGCTCTCTTCCTTGAATAGCTTTATATTTATATTCCTCATAATTATTTAGTACATCTTTTATGGAGTTGGCAAGAGAATTACTATTCCTAGCTTCTATTAAAGTAGCGTAATCATCAACAAGCTCGGGTATAGAGGAGGTTTTAGCAGCAATTAATGGTGTTGCACAACTCATAGCCTCTATGACGGGGTAGCCGAACCCTTCGTATAATGAGCTAACTATAGCTACTGAGCTTTTTGCATACTCAATAGATATTTCTTCTTTTGTTAAGTTTGTCTTGAAATGTACTCTGCTATTAAGATTTAACTTCTTCATAAGCCTTGATGTATGACCGTCAACTCTCATCTTTCCAATAACAATTAATTCGATATCAATATCCTTCTTTAGCTTTGCAACTGCTTGAAGGGTATAATCTAATCCCTTAAGAGGGACATCTGCACTTGCTGTAGTGATTAGTCTATATTTATTTCGTTTTATATTTTCATGTGGTCTAAATATATTTGTATCCAAGCCATTATGTATAACAGAAATATTTCCTTCGTCACATCGAAAATCATTCATAATATCTCTCTTGGAACTCATAGAGACAGTTATAATTTTATTTATTTGTGGAGCTACTTTTTTTTGCATTTTTAGAAATGAGTACCACCTTTTCCTAGAAAGCCAATACAGGAATTTTCTATTTGCCTCTAAATCATGCTTTAAATCCATTGTTATTGGATGATGGATAATTTCTATAAAGGGAAATCTCTTTTGTATAGCTAGCATTCCATAGCTAAGAGATTGATTGTCAATAATAATATCGTATTGATTATTTACTTCAAGAAAGCTATCCACCCTATTTCCAAATGAGCGCATTTCAGGAAATCCTCCAAAAAGTGTGGATACAAACTCTTGAATATTGATAAGATTTATAGGGTTTGTAACAAATTTCTTTAATCTATCCTTAAAACTAAATGTCTCAAAAAGATTCATACCTGGAAGTTTGATAAGTCTCACGCCTGAATAGAGTTCTGGGTAAGGCTCACCTGAAATAACATCTACTGTGTGGCCTAAAGAGGAAAGAGCTTGTGAAATATCTCTTACGTATATACCTTGACCTCCTCCAAATGGAGCAGATCGATAACTTAAAATACCTATTTTAAGTTTAGTCACGAGCTAGTGGGTTTGCATACGTCAACCATGAGCTGTATTTATCAGACTTTCCAGAAATAGCATCAGAATAAATAGTTTGAAGTTTTTCAGTAACATCACCTCTTTTACCTGACCCTATAG
>CAJQGY010000026.1 GCA_905478015.1 uncultured SAR86 cluster bacterium | reverse complement strand
AGAAACTGCAAGAATTCATGCAAAAAAAAATTCTAAAAATATTAACTACATTGTTGGCACTGCTGAAGAATTTTACGAAAAAAATGATGATAGATTTGATGTTGTATCCTGCCTAGAGGTTTTGGAGCACGTGCCGGATCCAAAGTCATTAATAGATGTTTGTACGAAACTACTAAAACCAGGGGGAGATTTATTCTTATCTACTATCAATAAAAACCCAAGATCATGGGTGACGGCAATAGTTGGTGCTGAGTATATTTTTAAAATACTTCCCAAGGGTACGCATGAATACGATAAATTTATTAAGCCTTCCAAATTAGCAGAGTATATAAGAGCAGCTAATGCAGAGCTTCTAGATACTAAGGGAATTTTTTATAACCCACTAACTCATAATGCATCTCTAAATAATGATCTGGGTGTAAATTATATAATTCATGCAAGAAAACCCTCTCAATAAAACTGAGCTAGTTCTATTTGACCTCGATGGAACGCTCATTGATACTGCGCCTGATTTTTTAATATCTTTAAATAATATCCTGTTAAGTAATGATAAAGACCTGCTTAGGCTTGATGATATTCGAAATCACATTTCTGATGGTAGTGGAAAACTAATTGAAGTTGGATTTAATATTAATGAAGATCATGGTGAATTTG
The DNA here is from genome assembly GCA_905478015.1 of uncultured SAR86 cluster bacterium. GTDB lineage: Bacteria > Pseudomonadota > Gammaproteobacteria > Magnimaribacterales > D2472 > CAJQGY01. The sequence goes on along the minus strand of CAJQGY010000026.1, from coordinate 2,521 downwards.
AAAAATTAAAAACTGATTTACTTGAGGAATATAAAATAAACCTTACAAAGAATTCTTGCCTATTTCCTGGGATAAAAGAGTTGCTTCAATACTTAACAACTAACAATATTTCTTTTGGGATTGTTACAAATAAACCCTATGAATATGCCAAGCCTTTAATAGATTCATTTAATGAGTTAAGTGATTCATTGATTTTAATATGTCCTGATCATCTAAATAAAGCAAAACCCAGTCCAGAGGGAATTCTTTTAGCTTGCAATAAAATTAAGGTGAACCCATTAAATGCATGTTATGTAGGCGACCATAATGTAGATATTGCTGCAGGCATTGCTGCAGGAATGATGGTCATATCATGTGAATATGGATATGGGGAACTTCCCAAAGATATTAGTTATGGAGAAATTAGAATTGATCATCCTAAAAAACTAGTAAAATACTTATCTAAATAATACAAACTTTATATGCAAAATAAAAACATTTTAATTAGTGGTTCAAATAAAGGTATCGGAAAAGAAATCTCTCTAGGAATGAGTTTGAAGGGAGCTAATGTAATCCTTTTAGGAAGAAATTCTGAGGGGTTGAATAATACTTATGATCTCATTAATGAAAAATATAATACGAGACCTTTAATTATTGAATGTGATTTAGAGACCTTAAATCAAACTCAAGCAACTGAGATTAATAATGAAATAATTAGTCAATATGGTCATCTTGATGGTCTTATTAACAATGCATCGGTTTTAGGTAAAATGTCAATGCTGTCAGAATATGATCATGAGACATGGAGTAAAGTTATAAATATTAATTTAACTGCATCTTTTCTATTAAGTAAAAGCCTTCTTCCTGCGCTCTCTGGCTCAACCCTTCCAAGAATAATATTCACATCATCAGGGGTTGCTAAGAAAGGCAAAGCATTTTGGGGAGCATATGCAGTATCAAAAGCTGCAACCAAATCTATGGCTGAAATATTTAAAGATGAGTTAGAGACAACTTCAAACTTAAAAATATTTAATTTTGATCCAGGCGCAACCAGAACTTCAATGAGAGCCTTTGCTTATCCAGCCGAAGACCCCTCAACACTAAAAAACCCTCAAGAACTTCAAAAATGTTATGAATGGTTTTTTTCCAAAGAGAGTGAAAGTACGAATGATCATTATTTTACATTCGACTCATTTAAAAAACTTTGATCCTGACCACAGGTACATGCAGAAATATGTTTTATATGGACTATAGAGCCCACTCACATCCTTGTCTTTTTTGATGTCAAAATAATGTATTAGGCTTTTTTTTATAATTAGGTCCTCTGGTAACCAAATATCCTCATCACAAATATAAAACATTCTAATTATATTTAACGTCCATGGTCCTATTCCTTTTATATCTAAGAAAATATTCTTAAGCTCTTCCTCAGAGCATTTTTTCAAGAAAGATCTGCTAAATTTATTCTTTGAAAAGTAGTCATATATGCCTTGAACATAGATTTTTTTCATTCTGGACAGGCCTACATTTTCTATACTTACAGGGTCTAAGGTATCTCCTTCTAACAATGGTTTAACTCTATCCCAGACTGCATCTGCTGCTTTAACAGAAACCTGCTGTCCTATTACTGTTCTAATGATGAATAGTTTTAAAGATAGTTCATGATTAGACCTATCAGTTAGTTTTATAGGATCAAGCAAATTGAGTAATTTTAAAAATTTTATGTGATTATTTTCTGAAGCTATCTCAATAAATTTTTTATGAACTAACTTACTTTTTTGAGCCATACTCAGATAGCTCTATGATCTCAGGTTGAGATAATAACTTTGACTTTCCTTTTGACAGGGTTGATGGCAGAAATATTGGTCCAAATCTAGTTCTTTTGAGTCTACTAACGTCCATATCAAAGTGATTAAATATTTTCCTTACCTCTCTGTTTTTGCCACTTATTAGGCATACAGAAAACCATTGATTTGTACCTTTTTTTTCACCCTCAACAATATCAGTAAACTTATAAAGACTTCCTTCTATTTTTATTCCCTTAAGCATTTGCGACTTAATCTCTTGATTAAATTCTCCTCTTGCCCTAACTAGGTATTCTTTATCAACTCTGTATGAAGGATGCATACATTTATTTGCAAACCCTCCATCATTAGTGAATAACATCAGCCCAGATGTATTGATATCTAGTCTTCCAATAGATATCCAATTTCTTTGATTTCCATCATCTGGCAGGTAGTCAAAAACAATAGGTAGTTTTTTCTCTCTAGCATTTGATGATAAGACTCCTTCAGGTTTATTTAAAATAACAACCTTTAGCTCTTCATCTATAGCTTGAATAATCTTCTCATCGTATTCAATCTCATCCTTAGAAGAAACAGAGCATCCAACTTCAGCAACTTTTCCATTTACTTTTACTAGACCTTGTTTGATGAGGTTTTCACAGTAACGCCTAGAACCAATGCCTGATTTTGCTAAAAACTTTTGGAGGCTTTTCTTTCTGAAGTAATTTAACTTTCTTATGGCAGAAAGGCTCCAAAAG
>CAJQGY010000025.1 GCA_905478015.1 uncultured SAR86 cluster bacterium | reverse complement strand
TGCTAGAGGCATCGCCTCTTACAACTTCCAAGAGTCTCATAATATTAGCAGGGCTAAAAAAGTGAGTACCCACTACCTTTTCAGGCCTACTTGTTGCCTGCGCTATTGAGTCTATATCAAGTCCAGAAGTATTAGATGCTAGGATTGCATCTTTATTTACATGCTGGTCCAAGCTTTTAAAAATTGAAGTTTTAAGCTCTAAATTTTCATATACCGCTTCAATTACTATATCAACATCTTTAATGTCTTCGTATTTTAAACTTGAAGATATTAGTCCAAAGATAGCATTTTTTTGATCTTCATTTATACGACCGCGTTTTACCATATAGTTATAGTTTGACTCAATTACACCTATACCTCTTTTTAGGTTATCTGAATCTTGATCAATTATATGCACTGGAATTCCAGCATTTGCAAAACACATTGCTATACCTCCTCCCATGGTCCCTGAGCCTATTACAGCAGCTCTATTTATTTTCTTGAGTTGAGTTTCCTTTGGAACATCTAAAATTTTTGATGCAGCTCTCTCACCAAAGAAGATATGGATCATGGCTTCTCTTTGAGGGTGCATTAGACATTCTAAAAAGTAAGCACCTTCCTTTTTAAGACCTTCATCAAAATCATCACAATCTATCGCTGCCTCTACACATTTAATTATCTGACCTGGAGCATACTGACCTTTCCTTGTTTTAGCAGCTAGAGCTTTCGCTTCAATTAAAACATTATCAGAACCCCTTGCTTCTATCACTTTATCATTTAAATCTCTAACTTTTGGGTGTGATTCAGAGGAATTAGCCTTGTTTAGAGCGAATTTAATCGAATCTTCTAATATATTTTCAGAAATTAAATCAACAATACCCAAAGAATGAGCCTTCTTAGCCGAAATATGCGCCCCAGAAATTATCATTTTAAGAGCTTCAGAAGGTCCAATAAGCCTTGGAAGCCTTTGTGTTCCGCCTGCTCCAGGCAATAAACCTAAATTAACTTCGGGTAACCCCATAAAAGCTTCTGTAGAGGCAATTCTATAATTACAGCATAACGCTGTTTCTAATCCGCCGCCAAGAGCCAACCCATTTATAGCAGCAACTACAGGTTTTGATGAGAACTCTATTTTTTTGAAGACTTCATTTAGATTATGCCCTTCTCCTGATCCACCAAACTCTGATATATCCGCACCTGCAATAAAAGCCCTTCCATTTCCAGTAATTACAACTGCTTTAACGCTAGGATCCTCTTCAGCTCTTACCATTCCTTCGTAAGCGCCCTGACGAACTCCATCGCTTAATGGGTTTACTGGTGGATTGTCCACAGTAAGAACAGCCACATTATCAATCACTTCATATAAAACAGTTCCTTTCATTTGATTACCTTTAAAAATTTGCTTAAGCATTATACCTAAAATTATTTATAATTTATTTATAAAAAGCATTGATAATTAATTATAAATAAATATAATAGTACTCTCAGCAATTCTCTCCCCCCTAAAGTAGGTTGCTGAATCCTCTGAAATTATTGGAGGGCCATCGCCCTCCAAGATTTTTAAACCTTTTTAAGTTAAGATATGAGAAACATTAAAGACACATTTGAAGTAATATTTTTAGCAACACTGTTTGTCTCATCAGTTATAGCAATTATTCCAACTGTTTAATATTAACTTAGAAAAAATTTTTATATGAAAAAATTATATTTAGTTCTATTTATGTCTATGCATTCATTTGCATGCACAGATCTGCTTAATACAGATATTAGGCAGCTTGATTCAGCCAAGATTACTAATCTCTGTGAATTTGAAGATGAAGTAATCCTAGTTGTTAATGTTGCAAGTAGGTGTGGCTTTACTTATCAATATGAAGGCCTTCAATCGTTATATAGCAATTATAAAGACCAGGGCTTTGTTGTTATTGGAATTCCTTCTCGTGATTTTTTATTTCAAGAATATAAAGAGGAGGGCGATGTTGCAGAGTTTTGCTCTACAGAATATGGCGTTGAATTTCCAATGTTTGCTACAAGTAAGGTTACTGGAAAAAATGCACATCCTTTCTACAAAAAATTAAAAGCTCAAAGCGGAGTGTCACCTTCATGGAATTTTAACAAGTTCTTGATTTCAAGAGATGGAGTTGTAACAGATACTTTTGATAAAAATGTCGAGCCTAATTCCTTGGATTTACTAGCTAGAATAGAGTCTCTTCTATAATTATTCTGAAATTAAGACAGTTTTAGGTTTATTAATAGCAAATATTCCATTATCTACCACTCCAGCAATACCATTTATCTTATATTCCATATCCAATGAATTATGGAGATCTAGACCAGTAACATCGATGATTTGATTGCCCTGGTCGGTAGTAAACCCTTGTCTGTATGTTGGCATACCTCCCAAGGAGAGTATTTTTCGCGATACAAGACTTCTGCTCTCTGGAATTACCTCTATCGGAAGAGGGAAAGCGCCAAGATCATTAACGATCTTTGATTTATCCACAATACATATAAAATGCTCTGAGGCAGACGCAACTATTTTCTCTCTTGTATGTGCACCGCCGCCGCCTTTAATAAGCGAGTAGTCTTTTGATACTTCATCAGCACCATCCACATAGTAAGCAATCTCGTTAACCCCATTTAACTCATAAACCTTAATCCCAGCATCTTGCAAAATAGCAGATGACCGATCTGAGCTTGATACAGCTCCATCAAATCTATGCTTCAATGTTTTTAATTGCTCAATGAAAAAATTAACAGTTGTTCCTGTTCCAATTCCAATAATCATTTTTTCAGAAAGTTTATTTTCTAAAAAATCTACTGCTTGTTTAGCAACATTTATCTTTGAGCCACTCATGCAGTTATAATACTAGAAATTATATTTAAAGAGTAACCTTGCGCATAAAAATAAAAAAAACAGGATCTTTTAAGCATTCAGCAAAATATTTGAAGTTAATTGAAGATGCAACCGTTTATGATGTGGCTTTAAAAACTCCAATTACCTTCGCTCCAAACATATCTCAAAAGGAAAAAAATAAAATTTATTTAAAAAGAGAGGACCTTCAACCCGTCTTTTCTTTCAAGAACAGAGGTGCATATAATAAAATCATTAACCTCAACTCAAAACAAAAAGGATCCGGTGTTATTGCAGCCTCTGCTGGCAATCATGCGCAAGGAGTTGCTATTTCATGTAAGGCTCTTAAAATTTCATGTCTAATAGTTATGCCCATAACTACACCTGAGATAAAAGTTAAAGCAGTAAAAAGACATGGAGCAAAGATACTTCTTCATGGAGATAATTATGATGCTGCTGTGAAAGAAGCTAAAGAGATTGGTAAGAAGGAGGGGTATGCATTTGTCCATCCTTTTGATGACAAATATACAATAGCTGGTCAAGGCACCGTTGGCAAAGAAATTTTAGAATCAGAAGAAAATTATGATGTTATTTTTGTACCTGTTGGCGGGGGAGGTCTTTTAGCTGGGGTGTCTGCATGGACTGCTCAGAATGACAAAAAAGTAAAAGTAATCGGCGTGGAGGTTGAGGACTCAGCATGCCTATATGAAGCATTAAAAGCAAATAAAAGAGTTCGACTTAAAGAGGTGGGCTTATTTGCTGATGGTGTTGCGGTTGAGCAAGTTGGAAAAAATAATTTTGATATTATTAAAGAATGTGTAGATGAAGTTATTACGGTTTCAATTGATGAGGTCTGTGCTTCTGTAAAAGATATTTTTGAGGATACAAGAATTTTATCTGAGCCTGCAGGAGCGCTTGCATTAGCTGGGCTAAAAAAATATTCAAAAAAAGTAAATAGAAAAAAATTACTTGCAATAAGCAGCGGCGCAAATGTTAATTTTCAAAGATTAAGCTTTATTGTTGAAAGGTCTGAGCTTGGAGAAAATAAAGAAAAAATAATGAGTATTAAAGTTCCAGAGCGTCCTGGAAGTTTTTTGAGGCTGGCAAAAATGTTTGGCAACTTTCAGATTTCTGAGTTTAATTATAGAAAATCAAGCTCATCAACAGCATATGTTCTTGTTGGCATAAGAACTAATTCAGAGACATCATTCAATAGATTAAAGGAGAACCTTAAAAAGAAGAAATATAAATTTGATGATTTAACATCAAATGAAATATCCAATGATCATTTAAGACATATGGTCGGAGGAAGAATAAATCATACGCTTTCTAAAAATGTTAAAGAAAGGATATTTAGAACTGAGTTCCCAGAGAGACCAAGAGCACTTTTAAACTTTTTAGAAAAATTTGGTGATCAATGGAATATTTCCCTATTTCATTACAGGAATCTTGGATCTGCTTTTGGAAAAATTTTGTTAGGCATAGAGGATGGTGAACAAGACCCCAATAAGTTAACAAGGCAGCTAGTAAATACTGAGGTATTATTTGCAGAGGAAACAAACAACAAAGCTTACAAAAGTTACTTAAAGTAATTTAATATTTTAGCCTAACCTTTACTGAGATAATTTCATTCGATGGATCATTCCATGCATCTTGAAATAAATTTGAGTATGCTTCATCCTGATCCTCTAGATCAACATTGCCACCCCTAGAATACACAACATAAATATTTGAAAGCGGCGCAAACTCATATTTATATCTTAACTGAAAAGCTGCTTGCCCAATACTAAAAGGAAGAACGGTATTATTGCTATCAGTTAAATAGCCCTGTTGACTCAGAATTAAGCTGTGTGGCGACTCTGATTTAAGTGCAATAAATTGTGATTTTAGTCTTAGCTCATGCTTTAGCCCTTTAAACCAATTCAAGTTAAACGATATCTCTCTTCTACTTAGATTGCTTGAAGAGAATTCATTCTCTTGAAGCCACCTCAACCACTCATTTTCTTTTTTAGCAATTAAATTAACGCTCATCGTTAAATTTTCATTTATTGAATATTTTGTTCCAAATTTAAAAAAACTTTTTTTGTAACCTCTTGAATTCCAAGTGTTGTATTTTGGTGATTTATCAAAACTGACTCTCCAATCATATTCTAAATCTCGAGATATAACCCCCTCGTAGTCTGCAGTAATGCTTTTAGATGATTTTATTTTTGCAAAAGGATAGAGATCATTCTTTCTAGTAATGGTGGTATTTTTTCCTGAAGATTTGAGTGTAATAAATGCATTAAATTTAGATCCATCTTTATAGAAGTACTCAAATTGAGGATTGATAAAGAAAGGATTTGTATTTCCGCTTGTATCACCACTCAAGGACCACCATACAGATAGCTCAGACATATTAATTTTTGATTTATCATCATAGCTTGTGTTCTGCTTTGATGATCTCGAGCTCAATTGGAAATAATCAGCGTCTTTAAGGTAGCCAAAATTATTAAGATCTAGACTCTTATCAAAATATCTTAGTGTTGTATTGGTACTCTCATTTTTATTAGGCCTATAACGCATTGACGCCTTGAATCCATACCCATCAACATCTGCAACTCTCGATGAAAGCAAGGTAGAGGATAGCCTAATTTTACTTGTATATATCTTATCAAAATCTACAGCATTTACAGTTGAACTCAAGCCTGTAACTTCGCTTTTTACATTTGTAATAACATGTCCAAGAGTTGCTCCCCCTATCTGTGCTCTAGATCTAAATGCTAAGAATTCCCTCCCCTTAGAAAAAGACTCATCTGATTCTCTTGCTACAAAAAGACCTATTTCAAGGTCCTCTTTTTTTTCAGTTATTCTAAACGCGTAGTCCAGATCAGAATATGTTTTCTTTGATGAATTGCACAGATCCTCATCGACTGACTGAGCGCATTCATAGTCAGGCTTGGAACCAATCCTTCTAGTATTAATAATGGTAAATTTATCTCTATCTTTAAGAGTAAAAAGTGAGTGATTTTCAGTAAAGAAAGCTCTTTTTTCATTAAAAAAAGTTTCTTGCGCAGAAAAATTTACTACCAAATCATCACTTTCTGCCTGACCAAAGTCTGGGTTAAATGTTGCATTTATTTGCCTGCCATCACCAGTATTCCAAAAGATATCAGCTCCCGCTCTGCTGAGACTTGTACCCGGGACAGAATCAGTCTGACTAGAAATATATGGAAAAAATGAAAGTTTAGACGAAGAATAATTTTTTATTTCAACCGGAGATAGTTTTGAAAGAAACTTATTCCTGCTATACGAGCTTTTAATCGAACTAACCCAGACATTATCTTCATAAATATATCTACCAAACATCATTCTTATTTTTCTAAAATCTGATTTATTGGATGGAAGAGTAGCCACGGTCCATGGAATAAATATCTCTGAGCTCCAATAATTATCTGCCTTGCTGACTAATCCTTGCCAATTACCATCCCAATCCCTACTTAGATCATTTCCATTTGTAAAAGTGCCATCAATAAAGGTTCCTGAAGAATTAATAACAAATTCAAAAGCTTCAATACCATTGTTAGCAAAATCTATAACCACAACATTTGCATCAGAATCATTCATCACATCTCTTGATGACTTAATGCTATTCATAAGCTCTGAAGATTGATAGTTTTTAAAACCAATATATATACCTTCCTCATTAGAAATAATATAAGCCTCTGTATCTTTTGGAGATGGTTTTAAAGAAAATGGATAAACTGTATTAAAGGAATCAAATCTTTGCGCATCAGCCCACTCAGATTCTGAAATCACACCATCAAGTTCAATTGAGTAAATTTCAAATGAAAATAGAGCAATAAATATAAAAAACTGTTTTTTCAATACTAACCTTAAAAAAATATGGCTGCCAAGTTTAATAATAGCCATTCATAATGTAAAGTATATTTTACATTATTTAAAAAAATATTTCTGTTTTTCTGTTATCACAAGATCATATTTCAAGTCATGATCTTCTTTAAAATTATCTGAAATTATCTGATAATCAAATCCTAGACCAGCAATTACAAGATCTGACCTCTCGGGAAGTGACCCAAATAATCGATCATAATATCCACCTCCATTGCCAAGTCTATACCCATTATTATCTACACCAACAAAAGGAACTATTGCTATAGATAAGTTCTCTGGATTAATCTGCTCACTTCCCTCAGGCTCATCAATACCATATTTATTTTTTTTAAAACGATCGCCTTTTAAATATTTGATTAAAGATAATTTATAGTTATCAGCAACTACAGGAAAATAAACACCAATACCCATTCTCTGCGACTCCAGCATAATTTTATCTGTAGGCATTTCCCCTTTTATATCTTTATAAAGAAGTATATTTTTTGCTTTATTAAGGCTGTTGATATCTAAGAATGTTTTTTGCACTTCTGCACTTGCCAGTTTTTTGTATTCAGAAGACATAGATTGATTCTTTTGAAAAAGTTTTTTTCTTAACTTATTTTTAGGCATAGGTTTGCAGAGTTAACAAACCAGATCACCGCCATGCGTCATACCTGAACCGAAAGGTCAGGTGGTGAATATCTTTCTAAATCAGGCTTCCCTAATAGGTACTGCACAACAATAGAAGAGGAATATCACCTATTTATAAGTATCGGTTCAAATTTATTGACACATTAGCATGTGAACCAGAATGTATATGGATTATAAAATAGTTACCTTCGTAGTTGAAGGGAAAGTCTATAAAACAGAATTAATTTTTTCTATGAGAGAGCTAAGGTCTTTACTATTTTTGTGTGATTGAGTTCCAGAAAGAGCCTTGTTTGCAAGACTGAGTCCGGCAATGACTAATGCATTTTGTTTATCTTGAATTTTATCAAGCTCATCATTTAAAAGTTGTGCTGATTTTAGCAATTGATCTTTTTCTTCTGAGGGGCATGAAAGAGTTAGGTCTCTCCCAAAAATTCTAAGTTGGATTGTTTCTAAATTACCCATCTGTTTTTACCTTTTTAATTTCATCCTGTAATGCTTTTATTTCTTTATTCTTCAGCAGCTTTGATTTCTTCCAATCTCTTTCTTTAATAATATAAGAATCAATTATCCCCTGTTGTTCCAAGAATCTATTCAAAAGATCATCTAGTCTTTTTTCTAGCAAGGATAATGAATTGTTGTCGTTTTCCATGAATTAAGTTTAATTCTATTAGAATAAATAGGGAAGTTTGTTTTTTAAAAGAGTAAAATGTTTATATGAACAAAAATATATATAAAGAAAGAAGGGAAAGTCTCTCATCATTAATACCCAACAATTCTGCAATAATAATTCCTGGTGCAGATAATCGTTATAGAAATGCAGATTCTGCATATGCTTTTAGGCAGGAAAGTAGCTTTTACTATTTATCAGGTTTCTGTGAAGCATCTTCTGTAATGCTGCTTGTTAATAATAACAACAAAATAAATTCTATAATTTTTGTGCCTGAAAAAGACAAAATTAAGGAAATATGGGATGGTTATAGAGCGGGCCCAGAAGGTGTTGTTAGTGATTATCTATTTGATCTAGCTTTTAATAACTCAGATTTAGACAAAGAGATACCAGCCTTAATACAAGGCAAACAAAAATTATTTTATTCATTTGGAAAAGATCAAGAATTTGATAAAAAGGTTATAAATTGGACTAATAAAGCTAATTCAATTGAGAGACATAGCAAATCTATTGATATGGTTGACTCAACTTCATTGATTGGCAATTTGAGGCTTATCAAAGACAATCATGAAATTGAGCTACTTAAGAAATCTTGTGAAATTTCTGCTGATTCTCATATAGCAATCATGAAATCAATTGAGCCTGGTAACACAGAGCAAGAAATAGAAGCAAAATATTTATATGAGTTTGCAAAGAGAGGCAGTAGATTTGCCGCTTATACGCCAATAGTTGCTGGTGGAGAAAATGCTTGTATTTTGCATTATGTTGAAAACAGTCAGACTTTGAGAGATGGCGAACTTATATTAGTTGATGCTGGCGGGGAGTACGAAATGTACGCATCAGATATAACTAGAACTTTTCCAGTGAATGGAAAATTTACTAAAGAGCAGCTAGAAATTTATAATGTTGTTTATGAAGCTAATCAAAAAGCTATTAGTGCAGTTATCGAAGGCAACAACATTATGGAGCCACAAAAAATATCTGAAAAAGTAATAGTGAGTGGATTAGTTAATTTAGGAATCCTGAAAGGCGATCCAGATGAATTATATAATGCAGGGGCTCATAAAGAGTTTTATATGCATAAAGTAGGTCACTGGCTTGGTTTAGATGTTCACGACTCCGGGGACTATATGGAAGATGGGGACTTTATGTCATTTAAGCCTGGAATGGTAACTACTGTTGAGCCTGGAATATATATTAGCAGCTCATCTAACGTTGATGAAAAATGGAAGGGTATAGGCATTAGAATTGAAGATGATATTTTAGTGACAGAGAGCGGTAATCTAAATCTAACGGAGAAAGTTCCCTCTGATCCAAAAGAAATTGAAGCTTTAATGTCCTAGCCTATGAATATTCCCATAATCATATCCGGGGGTGGGTTGATAGGGAACTATATTTCACTCAGA
>CAJQGY010000024.1 GCA_905478015.1 uncultured SAR86 cluster bacterium | reverse complement strand
GTAATTGTGTTAGCAATGGATAATCCTAATGTTAAGAATTTAACATCACTTGTTTCAAGCACTGCTACAAGTCTAAATATTTCAGTTTTTTCTCTTAATTCTGGCTTTGGAGAAAAAGAATTACCGGATTGGGGCGGCAGGCATTTTAGGCTGTTAAATAAACCAAAAATAGCGGTTCTTGGTCATAATGGGTTTAGTTCTTATGATGTAGGCGTAAGCTGGTGGTCACTTGATCATCACCTTGGTATTAGGCATAGTCTATTGAATACATCAACAATTGGCTATGCTGATTTGCGAAGGTATAACACAATAATAATGCCAAGCGGTTACAGGAGCCTATCACAAGGTGAGACTTCTGCCCTTAAAGACTGGATTGAACAAGGTGGGACATTAATAGCGCATAATGGAAGCACAAGAAGACTTCTTTCACAGGATTCATTCACTAGTGTAAAAGAAATTACAAAATCTTTTGATTTAAGTCATCAATATAATGTAGACCTTCAAAGAGAGTTTTTAGCTTTAGATACAATAGTGGATAAAACTAAAGTTAATAATAATAAAGTTGATTTCGAACTGAATTACCCATGGGAAAAATCTGATACTAAGATTGACATTGATACATTAAAAAAACGGGATAAATGGCAATCATTATTTATGCCTTCTGGAGCCTTTGTTTCGGGAAGGATAGATAATAGTCATTGGTTAACTTTTGGAACAATAGACACAATACCCCTTCTCTACTCAAATTATCCAGTTTTAATGTCTGACTCACGCTCAAATGCAGTTATTAGAATTGGAGAGCTATCAGAGAATGATAACGTTGATAGCTATAGGACTTTGAACTGGTCAGATATTCCATCAGGAAACGATCTCAATGTAAGGATGAGTGGTCTAGTTTGGCCTGAAGCATCAAAGAGAATAGCAAACTCAGCATATTTAACTCAGGAACGTTATGGTAAGGGACAGATCATCCTGTTCTCTGGAGAGCCTAACTTTAGGGGATCTAGCCTTGGCACGAATCGACTTTGGCTTAATGCAGTTGTTTATGGATCTGGTTTGGGTACAACTCTAAACTTATCGCTATAAAATTCTATTTATAATTAAGGGGGATTTGATGCCCCCTTTTTTCATTTTTTATAAATTAAAAATTATTTTAAATTTCTGTTAATTTGTTTATTATGTTGTGATGAGTAAAGCAAAAATGGCATCTTCATTTTTAAAGATAAAATTTCATAACATCGGTTCTGTTTTAATTAAAACTGCTGGAACTTATGCGGTATCAGGATTTGCTTTAATCCAACTATCTAGCATTGTGGTTGATAATATCTCTACTGAACAAGTCCTTGGGATTACTTCAGAATCATTTATGCAATTATTGTTTATAGTTATAATTTCAGGTTTTCCATTATCTTTAATATTAGCTTTTATCTTTAAAAGAAATAGTATTAGCAAAGAAACTCTTAAAGATTATGAATCTCTTAAAAAAATAATTACTAACAAAAAACCCAAGATTGGTCTTATCCCCTTTGAAAACTTAAATGATGATTCAGATGGTGCTTTTCTTGTTGATGGTATTGTTGAGGATCTAATAACTGAACTTTCCATGGTGAAAGAAATTTCTGTAGCAACAAGAAAGACATGCTTTGGATTTAAAGATAAAGACTATACAAGTCAGGCATTTAAAGAAAAATGGGGTTTTGACTACGTTGTCTCAGGTAGCATTAGGTCATCGAATGATAAATTACGTATATCAGTTGAATTAAGTGATATGGATAATGATGAAGTTATTTGGAGTAATAAATACGATAAATTTAAAACAGATATTTTCTCCTTACAAGATGAAATTGTAACGCAAATAATATTTTCTATAATCGGTGAAATTGAAATAACTAGCTTAAAGAGAGCGCACAGAAAACCAACAGAAAGCATGACATCCTATGAATATACTCTTCAAGGTAGAGCGCTTAATCAAAAATTTGAGAAAGAAGCTAATGCTGAAGCAATAAAGATGCTAGATGCTGCTATTGAAGCGGATGAATTAAACCCTCTTCCTCACTCTTGGAAAGCATGTACATTAGGTCAATCAATGTTTTTAGGCTTCAAGGAAAGGGATGAAGTAATGCCAGCAATGCTAGAATCGCTAAGTAAGGCAAATGAATTAAATGATAATGACTGGAATACCAATAGAATATTAGCTGAAGCCAACCTTACAATGAATAATTTTGAACAAACGAAGCTCTATGCAACAAAGGCTTACAGGGCCAATCCAAACAACCCCCATGTTTTATCAATATATGGAGAATCATTGTTAAGAAATGGAGATGTGGAAACTGCAATAAAAATATTTGAAAAAATGCATGAACTTGAACCTATAGTCGCGGCTGATTTAAACTCAGATAGGCCAATCCAAGCTAAACTATTCGCGTATTATTCAGATGGTAATCTAGCTAAATGTAAAGAATTGCTCTCTTTGTTAGAAGATTTTAGTTCAAAAACATGGATTTCAATATTAGATTTACATGTTAAAAATAATGAAAGTTATAAAGAAGAGTCATGGTATGTCAAAGGTTTGAATAAGTTTAAAGGTATAAACTGGGATGATGAAATAAAAACTTATCATTTAAGCGACAAGAACATGATAGAAAGTTTAACCAAAACAACCGCCCTATTCGCTTAATATATTAAAAGCACACAACCTCAATGAAGAAAACCTTTTTATTACTAATATTAATTAATACATCTTGCACAACTATGACAGACAATAAACCTGAAGCAAAAAAAATACCAATTACACTGACAGCTCACAATGACTCAAGAGTTGATAATTATTACTGGCTAAGAGATGACAGCAGATCAGATGTTGAAATGCTTAACTATCTAAAAGAAGAAAATCTTTATAAAGATAAATGGTTTAAAGAAAATAAACCGTATACCGCTATGTTAATAGAAGAATATGTAAACCAACTCCCAAAAGAGGAAGTGTCATATCCAAAAGCAAATGGTAATTTTAATTACTTCACTAAAATTACTAATAATGAACAGCTAAAACGCATATACAGATCATCAAATAAAAATGAAGAGCTTTTATATGACCCGAATATAAAACTGAACAATCAAGAATACTATGATATCTATGGAGTTTTTCCATCTAATGATAATAAATTACTTGCATTAAGTGAGGACAATAATGGCAGAAGAGTTTATTCGATTAAATTCTTAAATCCTGTAACTAAAACTTTTAATGAACAGGTTATTGAAGGCTCTAGTGGTAAGGTTGTTTGGTCAAAAGATAATAAGTATATATATTACATAAAAAAAGATACGACTACATTAATTGCAAATTCTGTTTACAGGCATAAGGTTGGGTCTAAAGTAGGTAATGACACTTTGCTTT
This sequence comes from uncultured SAR86 cluster bacterium, assembly GCA_905478015.1. Lineage (GTDB taxonomy): Bacteria > Pseudomonadota > Gammaproteobacteria > Magnimaribacterales > D2472 > CAJQGY01. The sequence continues at coordinate 4,772 of CAJQGY010000024.1, read as the reverse complement.
ACAAAGAAACTGATGAATCGTTTGAGCTTACTTTATCAAGATCAAGTGATAAAAATCTTCTTTATATAAATATAAATGCCACAGATAACAATGAAATAAGAATTTTAAATTTAGACACTCCACTTAAATTACCAGAAATTTTTATAGCTAGAGAGGAAGATCATTTATATTACCTTGAACATACTGGTGATAATAGTTTTCTTGTTTTAAGTAATAAAAATGCACCTAACTTTAAAATATTAAAATCAATATCTATTAATAATAGGGATATAGATTCAATGGAAACTGTTGTCAGTCACTCCAATGATATATTTATTAATAATATTCTTTTAATAAACAATACCTTAATTCAAGAAGTAAGAGCGAATGGCCTCCCTGAAATTTATTTATTTAATCTAACTTCAAAGAAAACAATTCAGTTACCTTTTGAAGACAACGCATATGATGTTTGGATTGATCAAAACCATTCTGATACTAAAAACCTTTTTTATAATTACACCAGCCTTCTAAGACCGCAGGTTATATATAAGCTTGATATAGATAATTTGCAGTCAGATATAGTTTGGGAGAAAGAAGTTGTTGGATTCTCAAGGGATGCTTATCAGGACGATAGGTTCTTCATAACAGCTAGAGATGGCGAGCAAATTCCAGTTATAACAGTATCAAAAAAAGGTATAGATTATAAAAAATCACCTATTTTATTTTACGGATATGGATCATATGGAATAAATATTGATGCGACATTCAGACAATCAATAATACCCTTGCTCGATAAAGGTTTTATTTTTTCAATTTTAAATATCAGAGGTGGCGGTGAAATGGGTAAAAGTTGGTATGAAGACGGTAGGATGATGAATAAAATGAATACCTTTTATGATTTTAATGACTCTGTTAAGGCTGTATTGAATAAAGGTATTGGTGATCCTGAAAATGTATTTGCAAGAGGTGGAAGTGCTGGGGGCTTATTAATGGGAGCTATTATAAATCTTGAGCCTGAGCTTTATAAAGGGATTTTATCAGGTGTACCATTTGTAGATGTTTTAACAACAATGTCTGATGCAACTATTCCCTTAACTACATTTGAATACGGTGAATGGGGTAACCCTGCAGTTAAGGAGCAATATGAATACATGAAGCAGTATTCTCCATATGACAATATTGATTATAAAAACTACCCTGCTATCTTTATCACATCAAGTTTATATGACTCACAAGTTCAATATTTTGAACCTGCTAAATATATTGCAAAAATAAGAGAATACAATCAATCAAATAATCCTATCTTGATGGATATGAACCTTATAGGTGGACATGGTGGTATGAGTGGCCAAATCAATCAATTTAATGAGATTGCTGAAGAATTTAATTTTATTTTAAATTTAGCAGAAAAAAATTAACTGTAAATAACGATAAGATATGCAGTTGGTAACGCGATTAACCATAATGTTAAGCCAAAAATAAAAGGTTTAAATGATAAAGATTTAAAATCAATCGAAGAGGTTTGCGTACCAATACAAAATAAACCAGTAATTAAAAAAATTTTACTAATATCTCTTAGCAATAACTCTAATTGAATTGACATTTGGCTATAAGAGTTAATTAGAACAGCTAAAACAAAAAAGAATACAAACTTAGGGTATTTAGATTCATTATTCTTATAAATAAAATTTAGTAAAATTATTAAAGGTATAAGCCATAGCGTTCTTGCCATCTTTAGAGTTGCTGCAACTTCAACAGATTCTGGACTATATTCTAATGCTGTTCCAATTACAGATGATGTGTCATGAACTGCTAATGCAACAAATGAACCAAATTCAACATTGGAAAGAGATAAGGTGGAACCTATATAAGGAAAGGATATAAGAGCAATAATATTGAAGAGGAATATTATTGTTAAGGCAACTATCAATTCATGCGGTTTTGCTTTAATTATTGGTGCGACTGCTGCAATGGCAGTAGCTCCACATATAGCAGCTCCAGATGATATTAAAATAGAGAGAGTTTTATTTAGATTAAATATTCTTGATATTAAAAGCCCTCCAAAGAATGATAAAAAAACAAATAAAGTTATCCAACTTAAGTAATTCTCACTTATTTCATATACAGAACTTAATCCAATTGTTAATCCTAATATAACAATGCCAATTTGTAAGGGTATAGTTGATACCTTTCTTGTAATAAAATTTAATTCAGGCTTATAAAAAAAAGAAAATGCTACCCCTAAGCAGACTGAAAAGGCTGCATTACCAATAACTAAAGCTGAAGCAAGAAATGAAATTGAAATTAAATAGATCAAGAAAAAGATTTAATATTTAAATAGATCATTCAGCTTATAGGTTTTAAATTTGAGCAAACATGATTATATTCATTTATCGTATCTTCAATAATTTTTTTAACAGGTTTAATTTCTGTAATTAGGCCTACCGATTGACCTGATAATGCTGGAGCTGCATTCATATCGCCATCAAAATATAGATTTTTAATATTCATTAATGCAGACATGTCCATTATCCCATCTTCATTTATTTTATTAGTTAAATCTGTTTTCAGCGCTCTGATAACTGGTTTAGATTGTTTATTAAGAACCCAAGTCCCATCAATAGGCGATTCAAGAATAGAGTTTTTAAAATTATTATGAACAGGTGATTCAAGACTAGATACAAACCTTGTTCCCATTTGTATTCCATCTGCGCCAGCTGCTATGGCCGAAGCCATACCAATACCGTCTACAATTCCACCAGCTGCTATTAACGGTATGTCTATTTGTTTTTTAATGGCTTGTATTAAAACTGTTAAGCCAACTTCTACAGGGCTTTTAAAACCTCCTCCCTCAGTTCCTTCTACAACCAATCCGTCAACTCCTGCATTGTACGCTTTCAATGCACCATCAAGACTTGGTACAGCATGATATACAACAATACCTGCATCTTTTAATATTTTTACATATTTAGTTGGATCCCCTGCCGATGTTGTTACAAACTTCACTCCATGTTCTACACAAAAATTTACCATTGAATCATCTCTAAGAAATAGAAGAGGAAGATTCACACCAAAAGGTTTGTCTGTAAGAGAAGACATTTTGGCAATCTCAGCTTTGCATATATCAACTTCACCAGAAGATGTTTCAATAATTCCAAGACCTCCTGCATTAGACACAGCAGAGGCTAATTTGCTTCTTGCAATCCATCCCATTGGAGCCTGAATAATTGGATATTTAACACCAGAATGTTTAAGAAATTTATTCATTTTATATATTTAGTTGAAAAACTTATTTTAACCAAGCTATTTGTTGGAGTAAAACTATAAATTTGCACAGTTAATGAGCTTAATTACCTTATGCTTTTTGAGAAACCGGTATAGTCTGTTTCAGATCTTTTATAGTCAAGTTCACTACCTTCACCATAAATCTCCCTTTCAAACCATTCTATAAACTCTTGATCTCTTGTTATTTTCCAAAAATCCCAAACAGTTCTAGCTAAAGGAGTTTTAAAAGTTCCTAGCTTCAATGCATTCATTCGAGTTTCTAAATGTTTATTATTAACAAAGTTATCCTGAACCTTCTCATAAACATCAAATATATCAACTAAAGTTGTAATTAAAAACATGGAAACTCTAACTCTTTCCTCATCACTCAAGTCCCCAGACCAATCTTTAGACAAGAATGCACTAAATTCTCCATCTTTAGAGGATGCAAAATACCTATCATACTGCCTTTGAGTTAAAGAATGCCCAAATTGAGCTTTTGTAATTTGATTTTGTTGATGAATTTGAATTGCGAGGTAAACAACTGATACGACAACTCCCATAGCTGCAATGATTTGAACAATTAATACAATAGAGTCGTTAGTCATAGAATGTTACTCAATAATATATTTAATCATATCATTATAATAAGGCCTTAATTGATCTGATAAAGCCTTTGCTTTATTTGAAAGAGGCTTTTTTTTACTAAACCCCACTGATACAAAGCCAGTAGATGTCATTACAGATGGGTACCAATGTTTTGCCCATATACCATCATAATCTTTGATACCGGAACTCCACTTAAGCATTTTTGAATCCCAAGGTATATCAATTTTTAAACAAAGCTTCTTAAGAACACTCTCCGGATCTTTTAATACTGAAGATGAGTCTATAACAGGACATGCTATTCCAGTTTTATCAGAAATAATATTAAAGATTTTATGTTGTTGAATAAAACCAAAGTCCTCAAGCTTTCCGTCGGGCCATTTAGCAAGAAAACTAGATACAACCAAATCAGGATCTCGTAATAAAAAACAATTTATAGAATCAGTAACCCAATCCAAAGAATCATAATTGAATATATGTTGTGACATGTGTTTATGATAGCTATAACCACTCATTTCTTCAGTCGAACAGATTTTCTCTACTGACTTATAGGATGTATTCATCGATGAAATAACCTCATCAATCATTGGGTGCTTCTTATTAGTTTTTTTTAGATAAGCACCATAAAAAGGTTCATCCATAACAGATGAAACATCAGATCTATTTCCAAAACTTCTCATTATTGCTGTTGATAGATTTCTAGGTCCTGACCACATAGCTATTATATTTTTCATAGTAACTAAAGTTCGAGATAGAGTTTTTTTAAACGGCTATTTATTGGGCCTGGTTCAATTGACTCACCTATAGACCTTCCATCAATATCAATAACGTGTCTTAAAGAACCAAGTGTGCCAGTTATAAAGGCCTCATCTGCTGAGTAGACATCAACAAGAGAAAAATTCTTTTCATGAATAGGAATATTA
>CAJQGY010000023.1 GCA_905478015.1 uncultured SAR86 cluster bacterium | reverse complement strand
TTTTGAGGATAAGGTGGGGCTTTTCACAAGAGAGATAAATCATGCTTCAGAATGTATTAGTAGAAATGAAATTGAATCCCGTTTCATTTCTCATGCAGATACACAAAGTAATATGCTTTGGTTAGAAAAATGGAGACAGCAGCTTGATATTATTTGCCCATTAAGTACATTTGAAATGTCTCCTGTGCCTGCCTCTAAATTCTATTCCATACAAAAAGCAAAACTTCAAAATACTCAGATAGAAGGTATAGATAAGACTGCCTCAAGGCTTGCTTTGGGTTGTGATAATCAAACCTCAGACCTTCATGCCTTCACTATGTTTGATCATTTCTTTGGCGCAGGCGGAAGAATATTTGATACTGCATATATCTATAATAATGGGAAAGGAGATAAGTACTTAGGTGACTGGATTAACTCTAGAAATATAGAAAAGGAGGTTATAGTTTTAGGCAAGGGCGCGCATACACCAGACTGTGAACCAAAGTTTATTAGGCCTCAGATAGAAGAGTCTTTATCTCGATTAAATATTAATAAAATAGATATATTTTGCCTCCATAGAGATAACAGTGAAGTTCCTGTAGCCGAATTTATGGATGCACTTAATGAAGTTCGAGCTGAAGGATTGATAGGTAGCATTGGTGCATCAAATTGGGAGCTGGATAGATTTTCTGAAGCAAGAGATTATGCTTTGAAAAATAATATGGAGCCCTTTAGCGTCCTTAGTAATAATTTTAGCTTAGCTGAAATGGTTGATCCTGTATGGCCTGGATGTGTGGGAGTTAAAAATAAATATCTTGAATATCTTTTAGAAAATAAAATTATGCTTTTTCCATGGTCAAGCCAGGCTAGAGGATTCTTTATCGAAAAGAAAGAAATTACATCCAATGAACATTTCTCAAACCCTTCTCTAGAGGAAGAAAAAAGAGTTTGGCATAGTGATAAAAATCTTAAAAGAAGAGAGGCGTGTTTTGATATTGCCAAACGAAGGCAGGTACAGCCAATTCAAGTTGCTCTTGCGTATGTTATTCAGAAATCATCCTTAATATTTCCATTGGTAGGTCCAAGAACAATAATGGAGGCCGAGAGCTCCATTGCAGCCACGCAACTGAATCTTACCGAAGAGGAGATGAAAGAATTGGTTATAGATTAACTTTAGATGAAAGCTGGATATCCTCAGAAGAAGCACCAATTAAAATTTGATGAGAGCCCGATTGTATTATCCAATCTTTGTTATCAGTTGACCATACACTAAAACTTCGTTCACCTAGAATAATTTGAATTCTCTTTTGCTCGCCTGGAGCAAGATAAACTTTATTAAAACCTTGTAATTTCTTAATAGGCTCAATTTCATTATTTACATTTGTAACTACATAGCACTGAGAGATTTCTGAGCCAGGCAGGTCACCAACATTTTTTATATCATATTCGCATTGGTAACCACCATCATCCATATCTATTATTTTTAGATTAGAGTACTTAAATTTTGTATACGAAAGCCCATGACCAAATGGGAAGAGGGGCTTAATATTCTTTCTCTCATACCACTTATATCCTACCAAAAGCTCTTCTTCATAATTCATCTGCAGGTCTTTACCCGGATAGGAAGAGAAAGCAGGAGTGTCTTCAATATTTTTAGGAAAAGAGGTTGGAAGTTTTCCTGATGGATTTGCATCACCAGTAATCACATCAACAAGAGCATTTCCAAATTCCTGACCAGGATACCAGCTCTGAAGCACTGTCTTAGCCTTATCAATCCATGGCATCCGAATTGGTGAGCCAGTGTTAAGAACAATGATTGTATTTGGATTTATCTCTAATACTGTTTCAATTAGCTTATTTTGGTCTCCAGGAAGATTTAGATCAGACCTGTCGTTTCCTTCAGTTTCCCAGTCAGAGTTGGTCCCGACTAAAAGAACCACTTTATCAACTTCTTTGGCTATATCTTTAGCTTGTTCAAATAGATTTATCTTATCTGGGACTTTGCAGCCAATATAGATTGCAGGGAAGTTACCTTCAAATTTATAATGAATTTCAATTTGGTACTCCTTACCCTTTGCAAGATCCATTCCTGCTCTCTTTGGGGATGTTCCAAATGCAAAAAAGGCATCCCCTGGAGATGTTTCTGACCAATTATCAACAACCAAATTTCCATCTATAAGAAGCTTGCTTTGCCCAATAGCAAATATTTCAAAATCATGATAGCCAGATATATTAGGGACATAGGCGCATGAAAACTTTACAAAAATATCTGGCCTTTCCTGTTTGGCAATAATATCTTTTGCGAATCCCTCAAAAACCCAGAACTTGCCCCCAGTTCCAAACTCACTATGAATTAGTTCATTCTTATTATTAGATCTATCAAAGTACTCAATTAAAAAGCCCTTATCTTTTTTGTCATCATTATTTATTAAACTCTCATTAAATGGCGGCAGATATCTATGGGTATGACAGCCTTTTGCATATTTAATATCAATACTATCACCCATTTTTTTATCAAATGCATCGAGCGGATGAGACTCATAATAGGGCATAAGATGAGCACTCCCACCTCCAATTATTTGAGATTTTTTAGCATTAGGCCCAATAATACCAAGAGATTTTATATTGCTATCAAGCGGAAGAAGGCCCTTATTTTTTAAAAGAACCATCCCCTCTTGGGCTGCATTTCTTAAAAGATCTCTTTGCTGAGAGTTATCATTACTTTTTTCTTCTTTAAAGCCAGGGTTATCGAATCTCTTTGAGAAGCCAATTACATTTAAAATCCGTTTCAACTTGTAAATGCAGTTAAAAATAATCAAGTTAATCCAGAGATTATAGATGACAAGGTG
>CAJQGY010000022.1 GCA_905478015.1 uncultured SAR86 cluster bacterium | reverse complement strand
ATTTTCAAGATCTAACTTTTTTTGGCCAAGATTGGGGTGGTTTAATAGGTTTGAGAATGATTGCTGCAGATCCTGATAGGTTTGTGAAAGTTGCTATGGGTAATACAGGGCTTCCTTATAATCCAAATACTCCTCAGGAAGTCATTAATGAGGTGAAAGCGTTCAGGACATCTAACAAAAAAATCACTCTCTTCTCAATGATGAAGGTCTTGAACAAAATGGATGAGAATAGTCTTAGCGGTGAAAAGAAGATAAAAAGCCATATGGCTACAAAATTTATGTATTGGCAGAAATTTACATGGGATACTAAGAATCTTCCAATTGGGATGATGAACTCAACAATGATGGAGCAGGCTTTTAAATCAAAATTTGCAGCTTTCATTCACTATCTTTTACAAAGAATGGGTTTGGAAAAAATATCGCCCTTTTATACTGATTTAATGAAAGCATATGAAGCACCCTTCCCTAATGCGTCCTACAAAATGGGACCAAGGGCTATGCCAAGCCAAGTCCCAACAATTCCCGATCAATCATTAGACGCACAAAGGGAAGCAAGGGAGTTCTTTAAGACAAGTGATAAGCCCTTTCTTTCTGTTTTTGCAGGCGATGATCCTGTAACAAATGGAATTGAAAAGGATGTTCTTAAGATGGCTCCAAATGCAATCAGTGCTCCACAAATAGGTGGGAGGCATTTTTTTCAGTGGACAAGGCCAAAACAACTATCTAAGGTGTTAGTAGATTTTATTAAGGGATAATTTTTTATGATTCATCTATATACTGCATCTACGCCAAATGGACACAAAATTTCTTGTCTGTTAGAGGCGCTTAAAATGCCCTATGAAGTTCATTCAGTAAATCTTGGTGAAGGCGATCAACACAAGGCAGATTTTATAAAGATAAGCCCAAATGGAAGAATCCCGGCAATTGTTGATACAGACAATGATCTCTCAATTTTTGAATCAGGCGCAATCATGCTTTATTTAGCTGATAAGGCCGGTGAACTTATCCCTAAGGATGTGGTTGGAAGAGCCAAGGTTACAGAATGGCTGATGTTTCAGATGGGTGGGATCGGCCCCATGATGGGACAAGCAAATGTTTTCTTTAGGTACTTCCCTGAAAAATTCCAGCCTGTTATTGATAGATATCAAAATGAATCAAGAAGACTTTTTGAGGTATTAGACAGGCAGCTTTCAAAAAATGAATGGGTTGCAGGAGAATACTCAATTGCAGATATTGCTAATTGGTGCTGGGTAAGAACGCATAACTGGTCAGGGGTATCTATAGAAGGATTGGAACATCTTGATAACTGGAAAAATAAAATGTACGAACAACCAGGAATGCTTAAAGGAATCAAGGTACCAATTGATAGAGAAAGCATTTTAAAAAATGATAAAGATAAAGAAGAATTTATAAAAAATGCACAAAAAATGGTGAAGGAATAAAGGGAGGAATTTATGCTTAAAGTTCATTTTACACCGGGTACTAGAGCTGGGAGAGTCATATGGTTATTGGAAGAATTGGAATTAGAGTATGAGGTTAATATTATGCCCTTCACAAAAGAGGGTCTTAAATCTCCAGAGCATAGGGCAAGACACTCATTGGGGCGAGTGCCGGTTTTAGAAGATGGAGACATCTCAATATTTGAATCTGGTGCTATTATTCAATATGTGCTCGAGTGTCATAAAAATGGTGGTTTAAAGCCTGAGTCTAGTTCAATTAACTTTCCTTATTATCTTCAGTGGTTTCATTATTGCGAAGGCATGGTAATGCCTCCAATGAATCAAATAGTTGTTCAGACAATTTTGTTGCCTGCGGATAGAAAAGATGAAAATGTTTTAAGACAAGCACAAAATTTATTAACAAAGTCATTGGCTCCAGTTAATGAAAATCTAGCAGATAGAGACTATTTGATTGGTAATTTTTCAGCAGCAGATCTTATGCTTGGGCATTCATGCTTTATGGCAAATAGACTTGGCTGTGTACCAGACGAGATGGAAAATATTAAGAAATATGTAAGAAATATTGAGGCAAGGCCAGCATTTCAAAAAGCAATTACTCTAGGGGAATAATTATGAACTATAAGAAATTTAAGAATAGCGTGCATCCTACAAAAGATCAGATGAGTGGGTTCCTTGAAGGAAAAGATGACAAACCAATATCAATGATTAATCTTCTGAAATACAAAGAAAAAGCAGAATATGAAGATGGAAGAGAGACCGACCTAACAGGCGAAGAAGCATATGCAATATATGGCAAAGAGGTTATAGGTCACTTAAAGAGTGTTGGGGCTAAGTGGGTTTTTAGTGCAGATGTTACCCGTTTAATGCTTGGTGATATTGAAGAGTTATGGGACTCAGTAGCTATAGCTACATATCCAAGCAAAAAAGCTATGCTTGAAATGATAACAAAGCCCGAATATATGGAAAGTCATAAACATAGAGTTGCTGGACTTGCAGGTCAACTTAATATTGAAACAGTGGAGACTAAATAACATTGAGACAACTTCAAACCTTAAAAAGTGATTTAACTAAAACTAGAATTGTTGAGTCATCAGAATGTGAAATTAACGATAATGAGATCATTGTCTCAATAGAAAATTTTGCATTCACAACCAATAACGTAACCTATGCCGTTGCTGGAGATACTATTGGTTACTGGCAATTCTTTAAAACTTTAAATGATGAAAAAAATAAATGGGGCTGCATACCAGTTTGGGGTTTTGCAAAAGTTATAAAATCAAACATAGAAGAGATAGATATTGGGGAGAAATTATTCGGTTACTTCCCTCCAGCAGATCTCTTACATTTAAATCCAATAAAAATAACTGATCAAGGGTTTGCTGATGGCAAAGATCACCGCAAAGAACTGCCTGCGGCATATAACAATTATGTAAGACTTTCAGGCGATCCTGATTACGATGAAACTTCTGACAATATCAGATCTCTATTATTTCCACTGCATATAACTTCTTTTTGTATATGTGATGCAATGGAAGATGCATCTTATTATGGAGCTGATCAAATTCTTATTGTTAGTGCTTCAAGCAAAACTGCAATTGGTGTTGCTCAAGGACTAAAAGAAAGCTCTGATACTCCTAATGTTGTAGGCATCACTTCAAATAAAAATTTAGATTTTGTAAAAAGTCTAGATTGTTATGATGAAGTAATTACATATGACGACCTATCTTCTGTTAAAGAAGAACTTAAGACTGTTATGGTTGATATGGCCGGCAGTCGCGAGATTCTTGGAACTCTTCATGGCTCGCTTGGAGATAACATGCTTAAATGCCTTACGGTTGGAATGACCCATTGGGATAATGAGGTTACAGCAGAAGATGCCTTAGGTCAGGCAATGTTAAGAGAAAGAACAGAATTTTTCTTTGCCCCTGCTCATATTCAAAAAAGATTTAAAGACTGGGGTTATGAAGGCTATAACCAAAAAACTAATGAATTTATGAAAGCAAGATCTGATCAAAGCCTCGACTGGATGAATATTAAAGAAATTAATGGGATGGATAATTTTATCTCTACATATGAGCGGTTTGTTGATGGAGATATAAATCCTAATGAAGGGATAATTATAAAAATTTAGGGCATAGATATGACTGAAAGAATTAAAATTTTTGGAGCAACGCCTTCTCCTTATACTCAAAAAATGCTCTCTGTATTCAGATACAGACATATTCCATATACAGTTCATAATGGAGATATTGCTAATAAGATTGCTAAACTTGGGGTAGAAGTCCCAAAGCCTGTCTTGCTTCCAACACTCTTACTAAAAGATGCTGCTGGTGAGCTTGTTGCAACAACTGATTCAACTCCAATAATAAGAAGATTAGAAAATGAATTTAAAGAAAGAGGGATAATTCCAGATGACCCTGCGCTCGCTTTTATAAATTATTTACTTGAAGATTTTGGTGATGAATGGGTCACTAAATATATGTTTCACTATAGGTGGTATTTCGAAGAGGATGCTGATATTGCTGGGACAATTCTTCCTTTGGTGGACTTGGCAATAAATACTCCCAATGAATTACATGCTCAATACAAAGAATTGATCGCTAAAAGGCAGATAGACAGGTTATGGGTTGTAGGATCAAATGATGAAACTGCTGAGCTTATTGATTTAAGTTATAAGAGGTTTTTGAAATTAATGGAAGAGCATTTATTAGTAAGTCCTTTCCTGCTGGGAAATAAGCCTTCTTCTTCAGATTTTTCTTTTTATGGCCAACTAACACAGCTGGTAAGATTTGATCCAACTCCAAGAAAACTAGCCTATGAATACTCATCTAGAACTGTTGCCTGGGTTGATATTTTAGAAGATCTGTCTGGACATGATGTAGAAAATACCTCATGGACTTCTTTGGAAGAGAGTCCTGATACATTAAAGAACATTCTAAAAGAAGTTGGAAAAATGTATGTACCTGCATTATTAGCTAATGCTGATGCATTAATTAAAGGAGCAGAAATTTGGGAGGCTGAAATTGATGGTGCTATGTGGAAACAAAAAACTTTTAACTATCAAGGCAAATGTCTAGCCTGGATAAAAGAAGAGTTTGATGCTCTAAATAAAGATGATAAGTTAAGAGTAAAAGAGTACCTTCAAGGAACAGGATGCGAAATATTATTAGGAGAATAATATGAAAATTGAAAACAAAAGAGTTGTTGTTACTGGCGCTGCAAGTGGAATCGGAAAAGCTCTATGCGAAGAGTTTTATGCTTCAGGAGCTAAATCAATTGTTTGTGTTGATATGAATATTGAAGGTGCTAAAGAGACTGCTGATAGTGTTAATGGGCTAGCAGTAAGCGCTGATGTTTCAAATGAGAAAGATATTATTAATGTTATTGAAAAAGCAAATGATTATTCAGGTGGTATTGATATTTTTTGTTCAAATGCTGGGATTGGAGGCAAACCTGGTTTTTTTGAAGCAGCCCAATCTGATTGGGAAATGATTTGGGGTGTGAATGTTCAGTCTCATATTCATGCTGCAAAACATGTTTTACCACAAATGATTGAACGCGGGGAAGGATATTTAATGAACACATCCTCTGCGGCCGGTCTATTAACACAACTTGGAGCAGCTGGATATGCAGTAACAAAAGCAGCGGCAGTAAGCTTCGCTGAATGGATAAAAATTACATATGGTGACAAAGGTATAGGTGTATCTTGCTTGTGCCCTCAGGCTGTGAGAACTGCAATGACTGCTAATGGTCCAGGGGTTGCTGGAGTTGATGGAATGATGGAGGCTGATGTTGTCGCTAAAGATGTCCTCAATGCAATTGAAGAAGAAAGATTTCTTGTAACGCCTCATGATGAGGTTCTTGAGTATGTTAAGAGAAAAGGTAATGACAGAGATAGGTGGATAACTGGAATGCAAAGGCTACAAAAACAATATGAAGATTTTTTAACACCCATGGAGGAGGATTAAATATTATGAAAACTAAAATAACAGAACTATTTGGAATTGAGCATCCTATTATTCAAGGAGGCATGCATCACGTTGGATTTGCAGAATTGGCTGCTGCGGTATCAAATGCCGGAGGTCTTGGAACAATAACAGGGCTTACTCAAGGCACACCTGAGAAACTAGCGAATGAGATTGCAAGATGTCAGGATATGACTGATAAGCCTTTTGCTGTTAATTTAACCTTTCTTCCATCCTTAACACCTCCAGATTATCCAGGGTTAGTAAAGGTGATTGTAGATGCAGGTGTCCCGGTTGTTGAAACTGCTGGTAGAAACCCTGCTGCATATCTCCCAGCTCTTAAAGATGCTGGGATTAAAGTTATTCACAAATGCACCTCTGTAAGACATTCGCTTAAAGCTCAGTCTATTGGATGCGATGCTGTATCTGTTGATGGTTTTGAGTGCGGAGGTCATCCGGGAGAAGATGACATTCCTAACTTTATATTGCTGCCAAGAGCTGCTGATGAGCTAGAAATACCATTCGTTGCCTCAGGAGGCATGGCTGATGCTAGAAGCCTTGTAGCTGCTATGGCTCTAGGTGCCGAAGGCATGAATATGGGTACAAGATTTATCGCAACACAAGATGCTCCTGTTCATCAGAATGTAAAAGAAGCTATTGTTAATGCAACAGAGCTAGACACTCGACTCATTATGAGATCACTCACAAATACTGAAAGAGTTCTAAATAATGAAGCAGTTGAAAGACTAATAGAAAAAGAAAAAGCCCTTGGCGACAAGTTAAGGTTTGAAGATATCGTTGATGAGGTAGCAGGTGTTTATCCAAAGATTATGCATGAAGGGACCATGGAGGCTGGGGCATGGTCTTGTGGAATGGTTGCTGGCTTGGTTAATGATATACCAACGGTTGATGAATTAATAAGTGGGATAATGTCTGATGCTGAAAGTATTATTAAAGCAAGATTGGGAAACTTCTAGGATAGAGTTTTAACTGCTTGATTCCATATTTTCTCGGTAAGTTTGGTCAGCCTTATAAAATCCTTAACTCTATTTAAGTTAAGGTTTGTTGAGCTGTAGCCTGTTAAAAAAGAAGAGATTTCTTCTTCATTTAAGTTAAAAGAAGAGATCACAGTTGCTATATCAAAATAAGGGTCATTGAGACAGGCGTACTCCCAATCAAGAAATGAGAATGACTCTTTAAAAAGAATATTGGGCTTAGTAAGATCATTGTGACAAAAAGTGAGTTCTGTTTTTTCGGTATATAAGTGATTTATTAATTTATCGATTTCAATGAATAAGTCGTCATTTAAAATAACCTTTTTATAGTGATTAATCATATCGAAATATGTTGTGTTGTCTAAATCACATATTGGCATATCATGAATATTTTTTAACTCAGCTGCCAGTTCTGTTAGAACACTTTTGTCTTTAAAAGATAGTCTTGAGATCTCCTCGCCTTCAATATAATTCCAGATGAGAACCCCTTGCTCGATATCTTTGAAAATAATCTTTGGGCTGCTACAAACACTATTTACCTTTTCCAATAATAAGACTTCCTTTGCTCTATCGAGCCCCAAAGATTTAGCAAGCTGATTATCCTTCCTAAGAATTACTTTAGATTCATCAAACCTGCAGAGATATATTTCAGAAATATGATCTGATTTAATTTGTTTTGTTATCTCAAGCCTGTGCTTAAGGTCTGCAGAGTTGATATATGTATCAAGCATCTTGTGTAAGTTTAATTTTTGCCCATGATTTATATCCAAAAAATATGATAACCAGATAGATGATAAATAAACCCGAGGTGGTATAAAGGCCTCTTGAAGCAAAAATAAATACTGAAATAAAGTCAATTACGAACCAATAAATCCAATTCTCTAAAAGTTTTTTTGCAACCATGTAAGTTGCAACAATAGCTCCCCATGTTGTGAATGCATCAACAAATGGAAGAGCCGCATTAGAAAGGTGCTGCATCAAGTATCCTGACGATAATGTAAGGATAAGAATTAATCCAATAGCATATATATGATTTTTTAAATTCCAAGTTCTAACGAATAGATTTTGATCAGGGGTTTTCATTTTTTTCCACTGGCTAAGTCCATAGAAACCCATAGCAAGATAAAAAATTTGAAGGAATGCCTCCATATATAAATTGGCTTGATACATCACATAAAGATAAAGGCAGGAGCTAGCAATCCATGCAAACCAGCAATATACATTTTGCTTTAGGGCAAGAAGTAAGTATGCAATAGCTAAAGCAGCGCCTATGGCCTCTATAATTAAATCCATAGCTACTTGAAGTCGTATTTAATAGACATTCCAAACTGCCTTGGGTCTCCATGCCTTTTGTAAAGAGTATCCTCAAAATTAGGGGCTTCATTACCAAAATAAAATCCCCTTACAGAGTAATATTCATCAAGGATGTTTTTAGCCCATAAACTAATTGTCCATTCATCAAAAGTATAATTATATTGCCCGTTTAGTAAATAATAAGAGTCTGATTTGTTGTCATGAGAATCGGAGTAATAAAACTCATCTTTTCCAACCAGATTAAAAGTCATATCTGAATTTGGGGACAGCAAATAATTTAATCCAATGTTATAGCTGGTTCTAGGTGCATGGGCCTGAGCACGCCCCTCTAAATCGGGTCGTGACTCCCAATTATTTATTTCTGTCTCTAAAAACCCAAGGCTTCCAAACAAACTTAGTTTATCACTAAGGCCGATGTCTATTGATGATTCGATTCCAAAGTTTTTGCCTTCTGCTGCATTCTGTGTGAGGTAAGAAAATGTATTTGGGTCTGATGGATCTAATTGTTGAGATATTAAAACTTGTTGATCTTCCCTATCTGAATAAAAGACAACAACCGAATAGCTAAGGTCTGATAAATTACTTGCAAAATTTATACCTAATTCATAATTAGTTAGAAACTCAGGATTATAAATAAGATTACTACTTTGACCCGCCTCAAGCCCAAGACCGGTATTAAAGCCTCCTTGTTTGTACCCTTTTGAGATACTGGTAAATATCGTTGTTTCTTGATCTAAAAATTTTGTAATAGAGATCTTGTTGCCAGACATTGAGTCTGAGGGGTTAAATGACTCATCATTGTTATCACTATACTTTGATTTCCAATTTTCTTGTCTTGCACCAACAGATAGCTTGAGGGAATCAGAAAGAAAGAAATCTAAGCTTCCAAATACAGCAAAATTCTTTGATGAATAAACGCTTGAAAAAAAGTCATTGCTAAAATATGGTCCGTATGGGTCAGCAGGATCTCCATATGCCCCATCATCATACCTGTTATTATTTTCTTTAAGTTTTAGATTAGTTACTCCCACGACCCAATCAACAGGTTTCTTAAAAAAACTTGCTTTCTTTTTAGAAACCAACCTAAATTCTTGGCCATAAGATTGCCTGCCCCTGAAAGTTTCAGAGAAGTAATCATAAAGGTAAGGTGCATGAGAGATCTCATTTCCCCAATCTGCATCATAGCTAAAGATAACATCGGTATCTGTAAAGCTCGATAAGCTCTGAAATTCAAATCTCTCAAATTCTTTAAAATATTTAACTCCATAGGTTTTTGTTTTTTGAGAGTCCATGCCAGGTCTATCAGAAAGTGTTTTTAAACTGCCGTCAATAGTCCATATGTCGGCTGGATCGTCTAGATCAACCTCAGATACTAAAAATTTTAGTTTAGACGATTCATTGATATCCCAATCTAACTTTAGTCTAAGTGTAAGCTCATCTTTTTTTGATGTATTAGAACGATTTAAAAAAATATTTTCTCGGAACCCGTCTGAGTAATCTTTTCTTATTGCAAACCTATATTTAATATTTTTATTTTCAGAGATAGGCCCGCCGAATGCAATACCGGTGCTTCTCGAGCCATAATTACCAATCATTAGCTCTGAAGTTCCTTCAAACGAGCTTGTGGGTTCTTTGGTTCTTATATAAATCAGTCCCGCAAGAGCATTTGCTCCAATTCTTGACCCTTGAGGACCTCTATAGATTTCAATTTGATCTACATCAAATGTGGTGGCAATACCCCCTTGACCAGAGTAATCAATATCATCTATTAAAAATGCAACTGAAGTATTTGGAGTGCCTTGATAGCCAGATCTTTCTCCAATTCCTCTTATTTGAAAGTACCTTGCCCTTGAATCACTGGCTGCAAAATTTAGATTAGGTATCAAATAAGAAAGGCTCTCAAAATGTTTTATTGGCTCATCACTAAGGATGCTTTTGTTAAGAATTAGAACACTTGAGTCTTCTTCAATTATCTTTATGTCTCGCCAATCTGCCTTGACGACAATCTCTTCAATCTCATCTGAGATTGTGAATATGGATAAAAAAAATAAAGATATAAATAAATAAAAATTAATTCTAAAAAATGTAATGGTTTTCATGCAATTCCTCCGCCATTATTGTATGGATCAGGTTCAAAGGGTTTCTTTCGATCTCAGGCTAAAAAGCCACCCCTTTGCAGTTAAAATGATATTAATCTTTTTTAAGATATAAATCTATAGGGTAGAAATTTATACTTCTATGAATTTTTATAACCCTATTACTGTTATTATCAGTTTTTCAATTGAATATTTATAAAAGAAATGGATAAAAGAACAGAGCAAATTCTGAGGGATCCAATATTCCCATTATTAATAAAAATGTCTGCTCCAAATACTATTGCTTTTTTAGTAAATGCTTTTGTAGTTTTGGTTGAGTTTTGGTTTATAGGCCAGCTTGGTATTACTCCACTAGCAGCAATAACTTTGGCATTCCCTGCAATTATGTTAACCCAACAAATGGCCTTTGGGGCATTGGGTGGAG
>CAJQGY010000021.1 GCA_905478015.1 uncultured SAR86 cluster bacterium | reverse complement strand
TCTTTTATCATTAGCCCGGCATATAAAAAACCTAAATAAGGAGAGCCTTCATCTATCAGTCCTTGCATTGTCGGCTTCATAACCTCATCTAATATCTTATGGTTAATAGTCTCTGTTACTATTGGGGCTGGAGAGTAGGCTCCCATTCCACCTGTATTTAAACCCACATCACCTTCACCAACTGCTTTATGGTCCTGACTAGTTGCCAATGGTATTATTTTATTTTTACTTACCACTGCTATAAAACTAGCTTCCTCACCTTCAAGGAATTCCTCAATCACAACTCTACTTCCAGCAGACCCAAATGTCTTGTCTTTAAAAATACTCTCTAAAGCAGATATAGCCTCATCCTTATTATCACAAATAATCACTCCCTTGCCTGCCGCTAAGCCATCTGCTTTAACAACCGTTGGGTATTCAACTCTATCCAGATAACCAAGAGCATCAGTAAAGTTATCAAATGATTCATATGCTGCTGTCGGTATGCCATATTTAACAAAGAAATCTTTTGAAAAAGTCTTAGACCCTTCTAGCTGAGCTGCTGCTTGAGATGGCCCAAATACATTTATATTTTTCGATAAAAGAAAATCAGCTAAACCAGCAACTAATGGCTGCTCTGGACCAATAATTACTAAATGAATATTTTGTTCAACACAAAAATTTTCAATTGAATTAAAGTCATTATGTTCAATTGCAATGTTGGTTAATTTATCCTCTAGATCAGTTCCAGCGTTTCCAGGGCAAACAAACACCTCACTAACATCATCATCTTGTGCAGACTTCCATGCCAAAGCATGCTCTCTTCCACCAGACCCAATAACAAGTACCTTCATTAGTGCCTAAAATGTCTTGTGTTGGTGAAAACCATTGCCATATCATTCTCATTAGCAGCAGCGATAACTTCATCATCTCTTATAGAGCCACCTGGTTGAATAATTGACGCAATCCCACTCGAAGCCGCTTTATCAATACCATCTCTAAATGGAAAAAAAGCATCAGACGCCATTACTGCTCCATCGACCTTTAATCCTTCCTGTTTTGCTTTAAGGTTTGCTATATCAGCACTTATCACTCTACTCATTTGACCAGCACCAATTCCAATAGTCTGCTTATTTTTTACATAAACTATCGCATTAGATTTAACATATTTAGCAACTTTCCAAGCAAACATAAGATCATTTAATTCTTCTTCATTTGGCTGCCTTTTGGTCACACATTTTAAGGATGACATAGGCACGCTAAAACTATCATCATCTTGCAAAAGAATCCCACCTGAGACTTTTTTAATAATGCCTGGGTAAGGATTATCTTGATTTAAATCGACTCTCAGCACTCTTATATTTTTCTTTGCAGATAGAACTTCTAAAGAACCTTCTTCATAACCCGTTGCAATAATGACCTCAACAAACTGCCTATCATTTATCTGTTTAGCAGTCTTCGTATCCAAGGTTCCATTAAGCGCAATAATGCCACCAAAGGCAGAAGTTGGATCAGTTTGAAATGCTAAATCATATGCCTCAAGCAGCGAATCTGCAGAAGCTACTCCACATGGATTTGCATGCTTAACAATTACACATGCAGGATCACTAAACTCTCTTACGCATTCCCATGCCGCATCAGCATCTACAATATTGTTATAAGACATTTCTTTGCCTTGAATAATTTCAGCATTGGCAATATTTCTTTTCTTTAGCCCTCCAAAAGTTAGCAAAGTTGCTTTTTGATGAGGGTTCTCACCATATCTAAGATTTGAACTTTTTTCAAAACTAAAATCAGGTAATGAGATGGATTGGTTCTCTGATAAGTAATCTGAAATAGCTTTGTTGTAATTAGCCATTGTCAAAAAAACTTTTTTTGATAAATCTTTTCTCATATTAAGAGAAATACCTCCATCACTTTCCCACTGTGTAATAAATGAAGAGTAATCATTCGGGTCTGATAATACAGCAACATCTTTAAAATTCTTTGCCGCAGATCTAATCATGGTCGGCCCCCCAATATCTATTTTTTCTATTGCTTCATCAAATGAGCACCCTGAGGCAATGGTCTCTTGAAATGGATATAGGTTAACTACAACAAGATCTATTGGCTCATAGCCTCTGCTTTCAAGCACATCAAGGTCTTTATCCCTTCTTGCTAATATGCCTGCATGGATTTTAGGGTGAAGAGTCTTAACTCTTCCATCCATCATTTCTTCAAATCCAGTGAATTCTGATACCTCAATAACATCAGGAGTAATCTTTTTAATTGCTTTATATGTCCCCCCTGTTGATAGTATTTTTACATTCCTAGATATTAGGAATTCAACCAATTTAGATAATCCAGATTTATTTGAAAGGCTTATAAGGGCAGTTCTTGGCTCTATTAGGTGCATTATATTTTATATTTTTTAAGTTTTGTTCTAAGGGTTGTTCTGTTAATACCAAGAATTTTTGCAGCCTTAGACTGATTATTTCTTGCATATTTCATTGTTTGTATGAGTAGAGGCGGTTCTATTTCTGACAATACAAGCTCATAGACATCTATAGGAGCATTAGATTCCAGTTGTCTAAAGTATCTTTTCATAGCTTTCCTAACCTCTTCCTTAAGAGGTTTTTTTGAATAGCTGTCGAAAGAGGGCTCTTTTTTTGCCAATATAAACTAATTAGTAGAAGGACTATTAGATTTTACATCTGTTTAAAAATTGCTCAATAGTTTTTTATATATTGATCTTAGTTTTTTTCTCTTTATCAATTTGAATCGAAATAATTGATTCATTTCTAATGATTATTTTTATAGATGATGTGTAGTCCGGATAATAAGATAACAACTTACCTGCATCATTTTCAAAGCTTGCTAATGCATTCATGACCATAAAGTGTGAAAAAATAACTGTGTTGACTTGAATTGAAAGAAGGGCTGAAATTATCTTTTTACGCCAATCAACTACCCCGATGGGCAAATTATTTATTGGCATGGATGCAATTTTACCAAGCCATTCCATCTTATCTTTCATCAAAACACCATCAGAAGGAATTTCAGTATAAGTTTCATCAATCTCAACATTTTTATTAAATTTCTTAGCTAGGAGGTTTGATGTCTCTATTGCTCTTAACTTTGGACTTGAAATAAATTGATACCCTGAAAGGTCTTGGTAGCTATCATGCATTAATAAACTTTCAGCCTGCTTATGACCATTTTTACTTAATCCAGGATCTGGGTCTTCAGACCAAGAAGCTGCCGCCTCACCATGCCTAATTAATATGATATTTATGTCTGACATTCTTATAATCCAGTAGCTATAATAGAAGTATGAAACTTCATAGATTCTATAGCAAATCATTATCAGAAAGTAGCTCAGATCTAGAGTTAGATGATTTGCAATCCAATCATCTTACAAAGGTGCTTAGGCTTAAATTAGACGATCAAATAGAAGTTTTTAATGGCAAGGGTTTATTTGGATCATTCAAAGTAAAAGAACTTGGCAGGACTAATGTAAAAGTATCTCTTAATTCAAAAATTAATGTGTCTCCTAGAACCCTTATTAAAACATCATCTCTTCTGCCAATATTAAAAAAAGATAGCTTGGCCTTAATGATCCAGAAAACTGTAGAAATAGGAATCGATGAAATTAACTTATTCAGACCTAAAAATATTGATCAGAGTATCGCTAAAAAAGATCTACAAAAAATAGTCAATAAGCTTAAGGATGTTGCAATATCAGCGTGCAAACAATCTGGGAATAACTATCTTCCAAAGATTAGGTTATTTCCAAATCTAGAAGAAGCTCTGATTCTAAAAGATATGCACAATGCTAATATCATCGCTTTTGATTTTTCAGGCAAAGGTATTTTTTTACCAAGCGATATAGCACAATCAGAACAAGTCATAATTTCAGGGCCTGAATCTGGCTTTTCTGCTGACGAATTGGAATTATTAAATTCTCATAATGTTAATATAAGGCTTCTTGGAAAAAATATTTTAAGGGCAGAAACAGCTGCAATAGTAGGGGCAACACTTGTGCAAAATTATCTAGGTGAGTTATGAAAAAATCATTCTTATTTATAACTGATGCTTTTGACTCTCTTAATCATAAAAAAGATACCTCTATTTTCATGATGGAAGAAGCTTTAAACAATGGCGCAGATGTGTATCAGTGCGAAATAAATAATATTTTCGCATTTGATAATATTATTTATGCAAATTGCCTCTCTATAAACAGCAATATCTCTATTTCAATTAATTCTAGCAAGATTGATTTAAGTAAGTTTTCATCTGTTTTCATGCGAAAAGATCCACCCGTAGATGATGATTACATAAATTGTCTTCATCTTCTAAGTACAGCAGTCAATAATGGTGCCAAAATACATAATAATCCGTCAGCGATTAAAGAATTTAATGAAAAGGTATTTGCTTTGCATTTTCCTAACTTTATTCCTAAGACGATTATTACTTCAAACATAAATCAAATTAAAGAATTTCAACAAAGATATAAGACTATTGTTGTAAAGCCACTTGATGGAATGGGCGGAACTTCTATTCATAAATTTGATGGTATCAACGAAGACGAAAAAGATATTTTAATTAATATGACTAACCAAGAAAAAACAACAATCATAGCTCAAGAATTTCTTCCGGCAATTTATGATGGAGATTTTAGAATTCTAATTATTCATGGAAAGGTATTCCCAAAAACTCTTGCAAGAATTCCACAAGATGGAAATTTTAAAGGAAATCTTGCTGCAGGGGGAAGGGGTGTTGTGGCTGATCTATCCTCTGTTCAAAAAGATATTGCAAATCAAATTGCAATTAAACTCCTGGAAAATGGTATCAATTTTGCTGGCATAGATATGATTGGTGATAAGTTAACGGAAATAAATATTACAAGCCCAACTTGTGCAAGAGAAATTTTTATTCAATCAGGCAAAAACCCAATTAAAGATTACATAGAAGGCTTATGAGTTCACACCTTCTTACAAAAAATGCTAGCTCAAGATCTTTAAATCTTAATAAATCTTTTCTAATATCAACTGGCATCCATTTGGTATTGATCTTTGGCATTACTTTTTCAACTTATTATAAATTACCTATTTTGAATCAAACACCGGTTATCAATGTAAAACTGGCAAATGCTAATATTGATGAAATTGGACAACAATCTTCAACATTTAATGAGGTGGATAAATTAGATCAAGATAATTTAAATTCAACTGTGAGCAAAGAGCAAAAAAGCTCTTACCAATCATTAAAGATAAAAAAACTAGAAGCTAATTCTTTAGTTACAAGCGCTGAGGCAAAGTACTTAAATTTATGGCAACGTCAAATTGAATCTGCAGGCGATCGTATAATCTCAGAAAATGGAATATTCTTGGAAGGTCAAAGAGTTCAAATTATTGCAACAATAGACTCACTAGGAAATCTAATAAGATCTGAAGTAGTTCTTTCTTCAGGGGTTGAAGAGGTTGATTTATTAGCCATAAAGATACTTAATGAATCGGCTCCATTTCCAGCATTTGATCCTCTAATGATCGAAGAGTATGGATTTATAGAAATTATTAGAGATTGGAATTTCTCTTCAGGTTAGTTTTATGCAAATTTTATCTTTTGATTTTGGAACAAAAAAAATTGGTATTGCTGTGGGACAGACTATAACCATGAGCTCATCACCCCTAACAGTTCTTTTTAATAAAGAAAATAAAGTTAATTGGGAAGAGGTGAGTGCAATAATAGATGAGTGGAAGCCAGAATTATTACTAATTGGCAAGCCATTAAATATGGATGGCACAGATAGTGATATTATGAAAGTTGTAGATAATTTTTCTAAAAAACTTGCAAAGCTTTCAGGTATTGAATGTAAATATGTTGATGAGAGGCTTACTAGTTTTGAAGCAAGACAAAATTTTAAAGAGCTAATGATAGAAAATAATAAAAATATTAAAAAAGAAATTATTGATGCAAATGCAGCTAAAATTTTAATAGATAACTGGTTTAATCAAAATGTCGATACCCTCTAGTTTTATTGATCAAATATTAGATCAATCTGATATCGTTGATATTATTGGCAGACGAGTTCAGTTAAATCAAAAAGGCAATAATTTTTGGGGCATATGCCCATTCCACGATGATACCAATCCGTCGATGGCAGTTAATCAGGATAAGCAGTTTTATTATTGTTTTGTTTGCAATGCTAAAGGCAATGCAATTAACTTTTTAAGAGACTTCGAGAACCTAGATTTCGTTGATGCTGTAGAAAGCATTGCTTCTGCTGTAGGCTTAGAAGTTCCAAAAACACATCAAACAGTTGATACAACTCAAGCCCTAACTATAAACACACGAACAGTTAAAATATATGAAGAGCAGCTAAAATCTTCCAATGGTAAAAAGGCTATTGAGTATCTTAAATCTAGATCAATTTCTGGAGAAGTTGCTAAATTTTTTAATATTGGGTACTCACTTGATGAGTGGGAAGGACTCTTTCAAATTTTATCAAAAGAGTATGAAAAAAATGATCTGACAGATTCAGGGCTGTTTTCCGAAAAAATGAAAGATAGATTTAGAGCGAGGCTAATGTTCCCGATAAAAAATATAAAAGGAGACTATATTGCTTTTGGAGGAAGGATAATCGATGAGGGCGAGCCTAAATATTTAAATTCTCCTGAGACAAAAACATTCAGTAAATCTAAAGAGTTATATGGTCTATTTGAAGCAAGAAAGCTAAACAGCCCACTAAAGTCTTTATTTGTCGTAGAGGGATACATGGATGTAATCGCTCTTCATCAAAATGGAGTTACAAATGCTGTCGCCTCATTGGGTACCGCTATTACAGGTCTGCATATATCTAAAATGATGAGATACTGCAAAAATATATATGTTGCATTTGATGGGGATCTTGCTGGAAGAAAAGCAGCTTGGAGAGCTGTTGAAAATGGATTGCCAATTTTAAGAGAAGACATCAATATATCTTTCATATTTCTTGAAGAAGGGCATGACCCAGACAGTTATATAAACGAACATGGAAAAGAAGCTTTTTTAGAACTTGCCAATGCTGCAACTTCTTTATCTAAATTTTTCATTGAAACTGTTAAGGAGCAAGCAGATTTAAACACTATTGAGGGAAGGTCATTAGCTGCAAAGTTTGCTGTCCCGTTAGTAAATAAAATTAATAATCAGCCACTAAAAGAGGCATACATCGAAGAGGTTGGAAAGGTTTGTAGCTTAGATTTCGCTAATTTAATAAATACTACTTCCAATCAATATACCTCAAGTCCGTTAAATAAATCAGAGGAGATTAAGCCTAAATCATCTTCAAAAATTGCTAGAAAAGCAGTCCTTGGGATATTTACCGCTCTCATCCAGCATCCAAAACTAGCTGCTGAGATTATATTTGATGATATAAAAGCAGATTCAAAGTTTTATTTCATTCAGTTGGTAAAAGATAAGTTTAAAAAAGATCCAAATGTCATTCCATCAATAGTATTTGAAAGCATTGAAAAAGAGCAAATACAGAATGTGTTCAGTGAAGCTCTGCTATCAGACATAAACCTTTCAGCAGAAGACGCAAAGGAAATGATCAATGATTGCATCAATACTATTTCGAAATCTGAAAAAGATAGAGAAGAAATTCTAAAAGAAAAGTATAATATGCAAGAAATTACTTCTGCTGAAAAAAGAGAATTACAACAAGTCATTCTAAAAAAAGAAAATCACACAGAAGCAGACAAAAATTTACTACGAAATTTAAGCATAGTAAGTGATTGAAAAATTGCAATCAGTCACCACATATAGTTAATACAAATTGGAGAATTAGTGGACAAGTTAAGTAAAAAGGGTTCAAAAATAGCAGAACTCATTGAAAAAGGAAGAGAGCAGGGTTATTTGACCTATGCTGATGTAAATGACCATCTTCCAGAAGATATATCAGACCCTGATCAGGTAGATGAAATTATTGGAATGATTAATGATCTCGGTCTTCAAGTTCACGAAACTGCCCCAGATGCAGATACATTAATGCTTGCTGAGTCAGAAGATTCTGATGACATTGCGCTGGAACAAGCTGCTGAAGCACTTGCTGCTGTTGAGAATGAAACAGGAAGAACTACAGATCCTGTAAGAATGTATATGCGTGAGATGGGTACGGTTGATCTTCTTACAAGAGAGGGCGAAATTGAAATTGCCAAAAGAATAGAAGAGGGCATGCGTGATCTTCTTCATGCCAGTGTTTTATATCCTCGATCAGTAGAATATGCAATCGACTATCACCAAATGGTTAAAGATGGCGAGAAAAAGATTAATGATTTTTTAACAGGTTTCCTTGAAGAAGATCGGAAGAGCGTCGTG
>CAJQGY010000020.1 GCA_905478015.1 uncultured SAR86 cluster bacterium | reverse complement strand
TTGAGGAGAATGTTTTAAAGGATTATGAGAGTTACTCATATCATACTGCTGTTCAAAAAATTCATAATTTTTGTGTAAATGAATTGGGCGGAATATATTTAGATATTGTTAAGGATAGGCTTTACACTACCGGTAAAAACTCAAATGCTAGAAGGTCATGCCAAACAAGCTTGGATTATATTTGCAATATTCTTGTAAGGCTTATTGCGCCAATTCTTTCATTTACAGCTGAGGAAATATGGCAAACTCATCCATCCTTGAAAGATCAAAGCGAATCAATTTTTCTAGATAGATATGGTTATAAAGATATAAGCATTGAAGGAAGTATAACTTCTGAAGATTGGTCAAGGATTTTCGAAATTAAAGATCTTGTCAACCAATCAATAGAGAAGATGAGATCTGAAAATAGCATCAAAGGATCACTTGATTCAATTGTTAATTTAAATTTAAAAGAAGATGATTATAATTTATTAAATAAAATAGGTGATGAGCTCCATTTTATTTTTATTTCAAGCGATGCAAAAATTAATAAAGCTGATAACTTTTCAATAGATATTTCTGTTTCTGAAGACCCTAAATGTTCAAGGTGTTGGCATAGATGCTCTTCTGTTGGGACTATTGAAGGCCATGAAGAGGCATGCTCTAGATGTGTGGAAAATATTGAAAATGATGGAGAGTTAAGGCATTTTGTATAAATTCTATCCTTATCTCTTCATATCATTATTAGTTTTATTTGATTTATTAATTAAATACCACTCTATTGAAAATTTATTATTTGGACAGCCAAAACCTTTTATACCTTTTGTTGATTTATTGCTAATTTATAATTCCGGAATAGCCTTTGGAATGTTTGACTTAGACCAAAAAATTTTTTCAAATATTATTTTTTTAATCGGCATATTAATTGTTGCTTATTTAGCCAGCATTCTTAGAAATGAAAAAAATACTCTTAAGATTTATAGTCTTGCAATGATTATAGCCGGAGCATTGGGCAATTTGATTGACAGAGCTCCAGATGGTCAAGTTACAGATATGTTTCATTTAATAGTTATGGATTATTCTTTTTTTGTATTTAATCCAGCAGATGCATTTATTTCAATTGGTGCAGTAATATTGATCACATCAGAATTTTTTCATAAAAATGAAAATGTTTGAAAAGCAAATTAAGCTTGCTAATCCAAGAGGGTTTTGTGCTGGAGTAGACAGGGCTATCGATATTGTAAATAGAGCTCTTGAGATTCATGGCGCACCTGTATATGTAAAGCATGAAGTTGTTCATAATAAATTTGTAGTAGAAGACCTCAAAAGAAGAGGGGCCATCTTTATTGAAGAAATTAATGAGATACCTGATGGCTCACTTGTTATTTTCAGTGCGCATGGAGTCTCTGATAAAGTCGAAGCCGAAACAAAAGAAAGAAATTTGAATTTTTATGATGCCACTTGTCCGCTAGTAACAAAAGTACACATGGAAGTTGTAAGACATGCCAGAGCCAATAGAGACATCATCCTAATTGGCCATGAAGGTCATCCTGAGGTAGAGGGAACAATGGGAAGACATATAGATAAAAAAAATAGCAACATTTATTTAGTACAAGATAATAAAGAAGCATTGTCCATAAAAATTATCAATCAAGATAATTTAGCAATTGTCACTCAAACCACCCTTAGTGTTGATGATACGAAATCAATTATAAATATTTTAAAAAATAGATTTCCTAAAATTAAAATACCTAAAAAGGATGATATATGTTATGCAACTCAGAATAGACAAGATGCCGTAAAGCAATTAGCTTTAGAATCTGATTATATGATTGTGGTTGGATCTATTAATAGCTCGAACTCTAATAGACTGAAAGAGTTAGCGGAAAAGTGTGGTTGCAAGTCAGTATTAATAGATGAGTTTGATGATTTGGATCTATCTCAGCTCGATGGTTGCAAGAATATTTCAATTACTGCAGGGGCATCAGCTCCTGAAGAAAGAGTACAAGAGATTGCTCAGGCTCTTGAAAAATACATAGGTGCACCAATCATAGAAGATGGCAAAGATGAAGAGAATATTTTCTTCAAGCTTCCGCCCAGCCTAAGATAAATGCAAATTAAAAATCATATTCTCCAAGATGTACGTTTTTTGAGATCACCAAATTTTAATGAACGGCCTTTAAATGCAGAAATAAGCTTATTGGTTATTCATTCAATCAGTCTTCCACCAAAAAAATATAATACTAATCATATTGAAAATTTTTTTTTAAATAAGCTAGATGCTTCATTAGATGATTTTTATCAAGAAATTAAAGATTTAAAGGTTTCTGCTCACATTCTTATTAAAAGATCAGGAGAAGTTATTCAATTTGTTCCATTTAATATGAGAGCGTGGCATGCTGGCGAGTCTTCATTTGAGAATAAAGATAATTGCAATGATTATTCAATAGGCATCGAGTTAGAGGGTTCAGATGATGATATTTTTGAGGATATTCAATACAGTAAATTGAAATTAATAACATCAAAACTCATGCAAGAGTATACTTTTATTAATAAGAATAATATTAAGGGTCATTCAGAAATTGCTCCTGGGCGCAAGTCAGACCCTGGAAATTTATTTAATTGGGAAAGGTACTTAAATGGCTTATAACATTAAAAAAATGTTTGTGATGCTCTCATTAGGCTTCGGGTCTGGTTTGCCATACATTCTTTTAATAAGTACTTCTACTGCTTGGCTAAGAGACGTTGAGATAAATCTTAGCTCTATCGGTTTTTTTACATGGCTTACTTTTGCTTATACTTTCAAGTTTGTATGGGCTCCTTTAGTAGATCGCTTTTCAGTTCCATATCTTGCAAAATTTGGTCATAGAAAAAGCTGGATACTATCAATGCAGATTCTAATATTATTAAGCCTAGTATTAATTTCAAATATTGATCCCACTAAAAGTTTTTTATATTTTTGTATTATCGCAGGAATCATAGCCTTTGCTGGGTCAATTCAAGATATTGCAATAGATGCATTCAGAATTGAGTATGCTCACATTAGTGATCAAGGGAATTTAGCTGCTGCTTATCAGCTTGGATATAGGCTGGCAATTATAGTTGCTACATCAGTAGCTTTAATTTTTGCAGATATTAATGGATGGTCCTCTACATTCAAATTGATGTCTGGATTTATGTGTTTTGGTTTATTGGGCATAATTTTTTCAAAAGAAAATCTCAACACTGAACTTGGAAAATTAACCTTTGTTAATTCAATTATTCAGCCATTTAATGATTTCTTTTCTCGCTTTGGATTTTTTATGGCATCCATGCTTCTATTAATCATAGCAACATACAGGCTTACAGATATAGTAATGGGCCCTATGGCATCTCCATTTTATATTGATATGGGATTTACCTTATCTGAAATAGGTGCAGTGGTTAAAGTGGTTGCATTGTTTGCATCAATAGCAGGTATTTTTCTTGGTGGAATATTAATAAAGAAAATAAAAATTTATAAGTCATTAATTATAGGAGCATTTTTAGTTCTAATAACCAATATACTGTTTGCATATGTTGCTATTACCGACAAAAGCTTATTTTCACTTTCGATAATTGTTGCAATGGATAGTCTTGCTGCTGGCATTGTTGGTACAGTTAACATAGCTTTTCTTTCCAGCTTAGTTTCAAAAAAATATACAGGTTTTCAATACGCTCTTCTTACTGGTTTCATGGCAGGACCAGGTTTTGCACTTAAAGGTCTATCTGGACTATGGGTGGAACACCTTCAACAGATCTATGGATTTGAATACGGATGGATGTTTTTTTATATTACAACTTCACTACTTACGATACCATCTTTGATATTCTTAATTCTCAATAAGTTATTATTAATCAAACATGAAAAAACTTTATAGATCTATTTTTTATATTACTGTAACTACTACATTCTATTTAAGCATTGTCCCTGCTTCAGATATTCCTAATATTGCTGCGTTAAACTTCATTAGTGACAAGCTAATCCACTCATTGATATTCTTCTTTATCGCCTTTGTAGGATTAAATTGTAAGTATAGTTTTTCTGATTTTTATCTTTTATCTTCAATATTTATTTTTGGTTTGATTATAGAGATAATTCATTTATATCATCCCTATAGGTATTTTGAATTTGCAGATTTGATAGCAAATCTTATTGGCATACTTGCGGCTTTATTTTTTTACAAAAAAAAGATTCATTAATCTATTGATTTCTTATATTTAGCCCTTAACTATTGGGTATGATATAGAACTATTTAAAAGTTCAAAAAATAATTTTTTACTAGGAGAGAAGTTATGAAATTAAGACCTTTACACGACAAAGTGGTCGTAGAAAGACAAGAAGAAGAGAAAACATCAGCCGGTGGGATTATCTTATCAGGCAACGCAACTGAGAAACCTTCACAAGGAAAGGTTATTGCTGTTGGTCCAGGAAAAAAGAATGATTCAGGAGATGTAGCCCAAATGGGAGTAAGTGTTGGTGATACTGTTATATTTGGACAATACGGCGGTAGTGAAGTAAAAATTGATGGTCAAGAATATCTCATCTTGGGAGAGAGTGATATTTTTGGTGTTATTGAATCTTAATTTAAATAAGGAGATATGAAATGTCAGCAAAAGACGTAAAATTCGGTGATTCGGCTAGAAGCCATATGTTAGATGGAGTTAATATCCTTGCAGATGCTGTTAAGGTTACTCTTGGGCCAAAAGGAAGAAATGTAGTACTTGATAAATCATTTGGAGCACCTACTGTTACTAAAGACGGTGTATCTGTTGCAAAAGAGATTGAATTAGAAAATAAATTCGAAAACATGGGAGCGCAAATGATTAAACAAGTTGCCTCTCAAACAAATGATGAGGCTGGAGATGGGACAACAACTGCAACAGTTTTGGCTCAATCAATAGTAAATGAAGGTAATAAAGCGGTTGCTGCTGGAATGAATCCAATGGATCTTAAAAGAGGGATAGATAAGGCCGTATCCGCAGCTGTTGATCATGTTAAGGGTTTAAGTGTTCCTTGTGCAGATAACAAAGCCATTGCTCAAGTTGGAACAATCTCTGCTAATGGAGATGAGGCTGTCGGAGCAATCATAGCCGAAGCAATGGAAAAAGTAGGAAAAGAAGGAGTTATAACTGTGGAAGAGGGCAGCGGCATTGAGAATGAATTAGATGTTGTTGAAGGAATGCAATTTGATAGAGGTTACCTATCTCCATATTTTATAACTAACCAAGACAATATGACGGTTGAGTTAGAGACTCCTCTGATCCTTTTGTTTGATAAAAAAATATCCAATATTAGAGACTTGCTACCTTTGCTTGAATCAGTTGCAAAAGCAGGAAGACCATTATTAATTATTGCAGAAGACATTGAAGGAGAAGCACTTGCAACTCTTGTTGTTAACAACCTGAGAGGGATTGTTAAGGCAGCAGCATGTAAAGCTCCCGGATTTGGTGATAGAAGGAAAGCAATGTTGGAAGACATCGCTATTCTAACTGGAGGAACTGTTATTTCAGAAGAAGTTGGACTAACTCTGGAAGGAGCCTCAGTAGAAGATTTAGGTACATCCAAAAGAGTTGTGCTAAATAAAGATAATGCAACAATTATTGATGGTGCTGGAGATGAGAAGGCAATAGCAGCCCGAGTAAACCAGATAAGAGCACAAATTGAAGAAACTACTTCGGACTATGATAGGGAGAAACTTCAAGAGCGAGTTGCAAAGCTTGCTGGAGGAGTCGCAGTAATTAAAGTTGGTGCAGGTTCTGAAGTTGAAATGAAAGAGAAAAAAGCA
>CAJQGY010000019.1 GCA_905478015.1 uncultured SAR86 cluster bacterium | reverse complement strand
TCTGCTTATAAGACTGGAGTTCCATGCAGCATGATAATCTAATGATTCTTTTACTGAATGATCTCTTGCATAATTGATTTGTTTTTTAATCACCCTTGTTACAAGCGGTGATTTATTTGCAATAGTCTTTGCAATTTTAATAACCTCTTCATTCAACTCATCTCTAGAATCAAATACTTCGTTTACTAATCCAAGTTTTTTGGCTTCACCAGCATCAAATCTTCTACCTGTATAAGAAAGCTCTCTTACTGCTGCAAGAGGCATCAAAGTCGGTAGTCTTTGAAGCGTTCCAACATCTGCAGCTATGCCAATATCAACTTCTGCAATTTTAAAAAATGCATCTTTGGAACAGTACCGCATATCACATGCCGCTGCCATATCTATAGCTCCTCCAACACAAGCTCCCTGAATAGCAGCTATGGTTGGCATTCTGCACTCTTCCAATGCTGAAAAAGTATCTTGAAGCTCAAGCACCTCATGATAAAAAGTTTCTCTCACTCTTGCAGGGTCTTTTTTTTCACCATTACTATCAGATTGAACAAAATTTGCTAAATCCATTCCTGCACTAAAATGCTTACCCTGACCTGATAAAAGTATTACTCTTGCTTTAGAGTTTTTATCAATATCTTTAATAATTTCTGGAAGCTCTTTCCAAAAGATTCTAGTCATTGCATTAAGTGCATCTGGCCTAGACATTGAAAGATGAGCAATATGGTCTTTTACCTCGAGATCAAAACAAGTGTAATTAGTCATTTTTTAATAACTCTATTGATTTATTAACAACATCTCTCATCTTTTCAACATGCTCAAAAGTTTTATGATGTGATAGCACAACCTTCCTTTCTTCGCTTAGCAGCACTAAATCTTTTTTAAGCTGCTCTAGATTTTCTAATAATTCTATATTCATATTATTACCCTTATTTGTTATTAGCATTATAATGCTAGTGTTCTATGAAATCATTAAACATGAAAAAAATATTAATTATTTGTGTCATTGCATGCCTAGGAATGCAATCTTGCACAGGCGTTGAAGAGATAGATAGATCTCTTCAAGATCAATCTATGCTCGCAGTACTTTTTGCTCAAACCTCACCAGAGTATGCAGCGAATAATATCCAAACATATAAAACAGCAACTTTAAATTTAGATATAGCACTCAAAGACAATAACTGGACAGCTGCCTTGGAGCAGAAAGGAAATTTTCAGGAAAAACCAGCAGCTATAATCTTAGATGTAGATGAAACCGTTTTAGATAACTCAGCATTTCAAGCCAGAGCAATCATTAATGGCACATCCTATCCAACTGGATGGATTGAATGGGGGAATGAGGCCAATGCTCCAGCTGTGGCTGGAGTAAAAGAATTTCTTAATTATGCTGATTCAAAGGGAGTCTCAATCTTCTATGTGACTAATAGAGTCGTGGAATTAAAGGAAGCTACGAAAGACAATCTTATTAAGCTTGATCTCCCATTTGATCAATCAATAAACCCTCTTATGATGAAGGGAGAGAATGGCTGGGGCTCTGACAAAACTTCTAGACGAGAATTAATCTCCAAAGACTACAGAATTATTTTAATGGCTGGAGATCAAATAACTGATTTTATATCATTAGATGAATCAACAGTTTCAACCCAACAAAGGCTAGAGCTATCAAATAAATACAGAGATGAGTGGGGCACCAAATGGTTCATGATAACTAATCCTATGTATGGGAAATGGGAAGGGGCTATTTATAATAATATCTACCCCTCATCTCAAGAAAAAGCAAAAGAGCTTAGATTTCAAGCCCTAGATCCAAAATAAAATCTTTCAAATGAAATATTTATTCTTATTAATATTTTTTGCATTGAATGTTAGTAGTGAAAAAGTTGAGTATATTAAGACTGGCAACGAAGAGGCAGAGACCATTGAGATCAAATCATTCGAGAAAATAAAACCAAGAAACATCATACTATTAATTGGAGATGGAACTGGGTTTAATCAAATAACATTATCAAGAATGGCAATTGTTGGCCATGACTCAAAGTTGTATATCGACACGCTACCATTTGTAGGAATATCACTCACTCATTCAGCAGATAACATAGTTACTGACTCAGCAGCAGCAGCAACTGCTTGGTCAACTGGATACAAGACAAATAATAAATATTTATCGATCACGCCTAACAAAGAGCCTCTTCAAACCTTGCCCGAAAAGCTTTATAAAAAAGGATTCCTCTCAGGTTTGGTTGCAACTTCATCAATAACACATGCTACACCAGCTGCTTTTTATGCACATACTGACAACAGGTACAAAGAGAAAGATATAGCAAGACAGCTTCAGAGTTCTTCTATTGATATTGCCCTTGGCGGCGGCATAAAATTTTTTAATACAACCCAAGAAAATATCAATTATATAACTGACTTAAATGAGCTATCTAAAAAAGAGCTAAATTCTAAAAAAAGAATAATAGGTTTATTTGCGGATGATGGTATTGAGAGGGGTAAGGGTTCTCCAACTCAATCATCAATGACGAATATTGCAATAGAACATCTCAAGGAGAGAACTGCAAACTGTTCAGGATTTTTTCTTATGTCTGAGGGAAGTCAAATTGATTGGGCCGGCCATGACAATGATGCAAAAAAAATGATAGAAGAGTTCAGAGACTTTGATTTAACTATAAAAGAAGCTATTAAATTTATTAATACAGAAAAAGATACATTACTGATTGTTACTGCTGATCATGAAACTGGAGGATTGCAAATCCTTAAAAGAAGTAAAAATTTAATTAAAGTTCAATGGGGCACAGGAAGCCATACAGGCACACCTGTTGGCGTTTTTTCTTATGGCCCAGGTGCAGAAAATTTTGAAGGCACAATGGACAATACGGATATTCATAATAAGATTCTTAACCTTCTTAACTTTGATGAGCTAGAAAATAATAACTGCAATTATTAGAATAACCCCCCAATATTTTTCAAGCACTTACTCCATTCTTGCGAAAAAGTGACAGACATATCAGATGTAGGCTCTGTAATATGGAATGATGAATCAATACCTGCCTTATAAGCAGTCTTAACAATTTCTTTATTGTCATCTATAAATAAAGAAGTAGCAGGATCAATATTAAATTTTTTAAATACAGCCGGCCAATAATTTTGATCTTCTTTAATGATTCCAAGATCAGTGCTCGATTGAAAATTATTACAGTACTGCATGATTGGAACAGCATCAGATTTTACTCTTAGCAGCCTCATGTCGCAGTTTGTTAAAAAAATAACTTGTTTGTTTAGAGCATTTAATTTTTTTAAAGATTCTTCAGCAGTTGGAAGAAATTTTATATGAGATGAGTTTAACTTCGCAGGTTCTACTAGATCTATATCAAAAAACTTTTCCCAGTGTTTAAGTTCGTACCAAGACATGGTTCCGGATAGATCTTTACCCATTTGACCAACTTGAGCTTTACTTTCCTCTAAGGGAATCTTATTTATCCTAGAAATTTCTCTAGGAACAAGCTCTGACCAATAATAATTATCAAAAACTTGATCCAAAATAACACCATCTATATCTAGTAATATATAGTTGTATTTATTTAAATTAATAATATGGATATCTCAAAAAATTATCTAGATAGC
Source organism: uncultured SAR86 cluster bacterium (assembly GCA_905478015.1). GTDB lineage: Bacteria > Pseudomonadota > Gammaproteobacteria > Magnimaribacterales > D2472 > CAJQGY01. The sequence goes on along the minus strand of CAJQGY010000019.1, from coordinate 19,941 downwards.
ATTTTACCTGCTTTAAAGAAAACTGTAATTAACTCTTCATTAGAAATTATGAAGGTTTATAACAGCGATAACATTGGCCAAAAAGATAAGAGCGATGGGTCTCCAGTAACTATTGCAGATCTTGCAGCTAATAAAATTATTGTTGAAAGTTTAAAGGCCATCTCCCCTGAAATACCAATTATTTCTGAAGAAACCTACTCAAAGAATCTCCTGAATCATAATTATGAAATCTTTTGGATCGTTGATCCGCTAGATGGGACTAGAGAATTTATCAACAAGTCTACTGAATTTACAGTAAACATAGGGCTTATAAGAAATGGCAAGCCTATATTTGGTATTGTGAGTGCTCCATACAGTGGTGAAATATGGAGTGGTTCAACTATGGATCTGAATGTAAACGAGCAAGAAGAAATTCATGACAATAACATCTTAAGAATTGTTATGAGCAAGAGCCATCAAACAAAAGTTGATAAATCTTTTTTAGCCTTTCTAAAGACTAAAGAAATCAATTTTAGCATTATTGAAAAAGGCAGCTCTCTTAAGATTTGCTCATTAGCAGATGGTTTTGCAGATTTTTATCCAAGGTTTGGACCTACATCTGAATGGGATATTGCTGCTGCTGAGGGTTATCTGAGAAGTAGAGGGGGGATAATAGTAAAAGCTTCAGATTTTACAGATCTAGACTATGGAAAAATTGATTCTATACTGAATCCATCATTTTTTGGATTTAGGAATAAGTTATTAAAAGATAAATTAATGCCTATTTTGAGCGAATTCACAAAAAAATTGCTATAATATTTAGTTCGATATAAAAAATTTATATAATATAATATAAATTTAAAGTATATAATGAGTTATGGGAACAAGTTTACAACCAATAAATTTAACAACGCCAGGCAAGGATATTGAAACCTATCTTTCATCTGTGCATGCAATACCTATTCTTACAAAAGAACAGGAGCAGGAGCTAACATTCAAGCTTTATGACGAAGATGATCTCGATGCAGCAAGGCAACTAGTTATCCATCATCTAAGATTTGTTGTTCATATTGCACGATCATATCAAGGCTATGGCCTTCCTTTGGCAGATATCATTCAAGAAGGTAACGTTGGGCTTATGAAGGCAGTTGATAGATTTGACCCAAATAAGGGCGTAAAAGTTGTTTCATTTGCCGTGCATTGGATTAAAGCAGAAATTCATGAGTATATTCTAAGAAATTGGAGGCTTGTAAAAATTGCCACAACAAAGGCTCAAAGGAAGCTCTTTTTTAATCTAAGAAGTAAAAAGAAATCACTTGGATGGCTTACAAAAGATGAAGCTGAGAAAATAGCAAATGATCTTAATGTTGAGGTTAAAGATGTACTCCATATGGAAAACAGGCTTTCATCAACTGATGCGGCCTTTGACAGCCCAACCTCAACTAATGACGATGAGGAGATGATGTCTCCAGCTCAATATCTTGAAGATAAGAGATATGACCCTGAAATGATTGTCTCTAACGAAGAAGTTGAAAAAGTTAATAATGAAAATCTAATGGAGGCCTTGAAGCTATTAGACGATAGAAGCAAGGATATTCTTCTTAGGCGATATCTTGCTGATCAAAAAGCAACACTTCATGAACTAGCAGATGAGTATGGCGTTTCAGCAGAAAGAATAAGACAAATTGAAACTGGGGCCCTAAAAAAACTTAAGACCTCTATGGGCGAAGCTGCTTAATCCATCTCTCTAATTAATCCTTATTACATATAATCATTATATGCGTTTAAAGTATCTACCTTCTTTTGTTAAACGCAGAGGAAGAATTACAAAGAAACAAGAAGAAAATATTGAGGAGTTGATAAATTTTTCAGTATCCAGCATTAATGATATTGAAAGTGAATCAAATGGTTTTAAATCAATAGTTATAGAGATAGGTTTTGGTGATGGAGAAAATATCCTGACAATAGCTAAAGAAAATCCTGACACCTTATATATTGGCTCAGAGGTGTATCTCTCAGGAATAGGCTCTCTAATAGGAAAAATAAAAGAGAATAATTTATCAAATATTAGAATCTATAATAATGATGCAAGGGTTCTCTTAGATACCATTAAAACACCAATATTTGATAATATGTTAATCATTTGCCCTGATCCGTGGCAGAAAGCAAGGCATCATAAGCGCAGGCTTATAAACCATAGTTTCTTAGAATTAGCTAGAAAGTCTTTGAAGGAAAACGGAGGCTTGTATATCTCTACTGACTGGAAGGATTATGCAGAGGGTATTCTAGAGGCAATTAATCAAGCAGAGGGATATATTGTTTTAGAAACTCAATTATTTGAAGACCTACCTGTTACAAGGTTTCAAGCAAGGGCGATCAAAGAGGATAGAGAAATTTTTAAGTTTAACTTGAAAAAAGCTAACTAAATATATTCACGGTATCATTCAGGAACTTATATCCTTTATCAGTTGCTTTAAATCTATTTGCTTCTATCAATCCTTTTGAAATGGCAATATCTCTTTTTTCAAAGAATCCTTCTGAAAAAAGACCCATATATTTCTTAAGATCTTTTAAATCAACGCCATCTTTAATTCTTAAAAAATTCATAGCCAGATCTAGATCTATCTCTTCTTTAGGAACAAGTTTTCCATTATTTTTTAATGGATTGTCTATATATGATAAAACTTTCTTCATTTTTATACTTCGATAAACTCCTTCATCTGAAGTAATCTTAGAATGCGCACCAGGACCAACGCCAAGATAGTCTCCATATGACCAATAATTCATATTATGAACGCCTTTTTGATCTTCTTTACACCATGAAGAAACTTCATACTGCAAGTACCCATGAGAATTCAAAATTCTTTTTGCAGACTTCTCCATATTTTCTATTTTATCTTCATTTGGTATCTTCAACTCTCTTTTATAAAAAATAGTATTCGGCTCAATCGTTAATTGATATAAAGACAGATGGCTTAGATTAAATTTGCTAAATATATCAAGATCATTTTTAAATGATCTCAATGTCTGACCCATCACTCCATATATTAAATCAATGCTTGATTTGACGCCCTTTAGGTTTGATATAACCTCAATAGACTCAAGTGATCTTTCTTTATTATGATTTCTCTCTAGAGAAGATAGCGTTGCATCATCAAAACTTTGAACTCCTATAGACAGCCTATTGACTCCATAACTCAATATACAATCAAGATAATCTTGAGATACTTCCTGGGGGTTTAGTTCAAAACTAATTTCTGCATTTTCTTCAACAAATCCATCCTTTTTAAGAAAATTAATAATATGACCTATCAATTTATCTTTCACTAGAGAAGGGGTTCCTCCGCCAAAATATACAGATTTAAATTTTCTGTTATTAATTACAGCTGCTGAGTTTTCTATATCAAATATAATTGCGTTTATAAGTTTTATTTCATCCGAATCATTTTTATTGATTGCAATATTGAAATCACAATATGGACATTTTTTTTCACACCAAGGCAGATGGATGTATAAACTTAATGGAATATTAGATAGATTCAATGCCATTAAATTTTTTTATAAATGCTGAGGCAGCCAGACCCCTGTGACTAATCTCATTTTTAATATCAGCATCAATTGATGCCATTGATGATTTAAAATCATTTGGATAAAAGAGTTTGTCATAACCAAATCCACCATCACCACTTTCGTGTATTGAAACTTTGCCATGAATTTTTCCAGAGGCAACTATAGGCATGGGATCTTTTTCGTTAACCATACCCACAATAATGCAAACATAATAAGCATCTAGAGATTCTTCTCCAAGATTTGCAATAGATGTTATTAATTTTTCTCTATTAAGCTTATCTGTTGATGCCTCTCCTGCATATCTAGCAGAATATATTCCCGGTTCAAAATTTAAATCTGGAACAACAAGCCCAGAATCATCTGCTATAGAATATAAACCAGAATATTTAGCTCCATGCCTTGCTTTTTTTATAGCATTTTCAAGAAAGCTCAGGCCATCCTCAATAGCATCGCCTATATCAAGATCTGTAAGTGACACAAGATCTAGATTTAAAAATATCTTTTCGAATTCCGCAATTTTTCCTTTATTAGAAGAAGCAATTAAAACTTTTCTATTTTTTTGCAATTAAATATACCCCTTCAGCAGCGAAAAGATTTGGCATAAATGAAGACAGCCAACTCTCTTTGAACGATGCATTTAAATATTTTCTTTTATCTAAAATAAAGCCTCTTTCTTCACATAGAGCCTCAAAATCTTTTATTGTACAAAGATGATAATTATTAGTTTCATACCAAGAAACAGGAAGACTTTTTGTAATAGGCATTCTTCCCAAGAAGACATCTATTCTGCACCTCCAATGACCAAAATTTGGAAGAGTTACGATACAGTTATCAGCAATATCAAGCATCCTTTCCAGAGCAACATCAGGGTTCTTTAAACATTGTATGGAGCTCGCCATGATTGCTGTATCAAAATTAAAAGAAAAGAAATCTTGGATTCCTTGATCAATATCTTGTTCGACAACAGAGACACCATTTTCTATACATAACTCTATTTGATCTGCATCAATCTCCACACCATAGCCATTAATTTTCTTTGAGGATTTGAGCTCGCAAAGCAAAGACCCATCACCACAACCAAAATCAATTACACTTGAACCTTCAGCTATCCAATTTTTTATTATGTCTGTTATTGGCATATTAGGACTCTATAAAAGATCTAATTATTTTAAAATATCTTTCTGACATAAACAGGAAGCTATCATGACCATGTTTTCCATCAAGAACTACAAATGATGATTCTATTCCTGATTTCATAGCAGCGAGCTGAATTTCCTTCCCTTTTTTTGGAGGAAACAGCCAATCAGTTTTAAAACCAATAATTAGAAGTTTTGACTGAATTTTTAACAATGCTTTTTTAAGGTCCCCATCATTATTCATAGATGGATCAAAATTATCCATGGCCTTTGTCATTAATATATATGTATTTGCATCAAATGCATCTGAGAATTTCTCTCCTTTATACTGAAGATAATTTTCGATCTGAAAATCTACATCTCGAGCAACTTTTGATTCAGCATCTTGAAATCTTCGTCCAAACCTAAGGTCCATATGCTCCTCAGAAAGATATGTTATGTGACCTAGCATTCGGGCAGTTTTTAAACCTTTCTTTGGCTTTGTATTATTTTTTAAATAATGCCCATTATGGAAATTCTCATCTTTTCGTATAGATTCTCTTGCAACTTCATTCATTGCTATATTTTGTGTGCTAGCCTGAGCAGCAGCTGCAAATATACCTGCCTTTTTAATATTTTTAGGATATGTGATAGCCCACTGAAGCGCCTGCATTCCTCCAAGACTTCCACCTAGCACCAACTCCCATTTACTTATTTCCAACCTATCCATTAGTATTTTTTGAGTATTTACCCAATCGACAACTGATACAACAGGAAAGTCAGCTCCATAAATTTCTCCGTTAGCAGGGTTGATGGATGTGGGTCCAGAAGACCCACTGCAACCACCAATATTATTAGAACAAACAACAAAGTATTTATTTGTATCAATGGCCTTATTAGGTCCAATCATTTGATCCCACCAGCCAATAGATGAGTCTAGGTCAGACTCTCCTGCGGCGTGGTGATTGCCTGAAAATGCATGACACACCAATACTGCATTAGATTTATCTTTATTTAGTTCGCCATATGTTTCAAATATTAATTCAAAAGAAGGTAATACAGTGCCGCATTCTAGCTCAAGACTATCTTCAAATTTTATTGTTTTTGAAATCGTCTTCATACTAATGACTGAATAAGCCCCCCAAGAAAACTTTGCAGATACTGGATAAGTATCAAACCAAACAAGGGAGAGATATCTAAACCACCGAAAGCAGGAATCACATTTTTTACAGGAGCCAACACCTTGTTTGAAATTTCATTTATTAGTCTTAATAGTGGATGATCATTGTCTTGAGCAACCCAGCTAATTATTACAGCCCCAATAATTGAATAAAGAATTATTTGCAAAGTAATATTGAGTGTTGCAAGCAAAGCGATCACAAGAAGATTGGCTATCTCATAGTCGGTTCCATATGCCATATAAAAACCAAAGAATTTTAATAAGACAGCAATAACTAATGCAAGGACTGCTTGGTTGGGCACAAAAAATACAAGTTGAGAAATAGGCTTAAATAATTTTACAAATATTTTTACTACGGGGTTGAAGTAGTCAACTCTAAGAATATTAAAAATAAAATATAAATTTACTATGTAGCTTAGCATTCCGCTAACAAGAGCAATAAGCTGAATTAAATTAGAATTCACTTGAAATCTCCTTAGATCTTTTTATAGCCACCTTGATAGATTTGTTAAAAGAGGAAGAGATTTTGTTTGCTTTCATAGATTTAAGTCCTGCCTCTGTAGTACCTTTCTTTGATGCCACCGAGGAAATCAACTCTTCTAAAGACTTGCCACTATCAATAGACGTTCCAACACCTATCATTAGATTGCTGATTATCGATTTAGTTAACCTATCATTACCTTCTGTTATTTTTAGAAGTTCTTTTTCATAAACCTGTAGTAAATGAAAAAAATATGCAGGCCCGCTTCCAATCAGACCAGTAAAGTCATCTATTTTTTTCTCAGAATTGACATCTACTAAAACACCAATACGTGAAAAAAGGTTTTGAACTTTAACGTATAAGTTTTTTGGAGCATTGATATTACAAAATGCTGTAATGCCTTTCTTAAATTCAGATGAGGTATTTGGCATGCCTCTAATTAAGCGAATATTCTCTGAAATAGTTAAATATCTTTTTGAAGTAATTCCTGCTACTAATGAAAGTATTTTTGGGTTTTTTACAGCCGATGATATCTCTTCCACAGCGCTCACAGCATCCTTTGGTTTAACACATAAAATAATAAGATCAAAATTATCTCCAACTTGCAGAGAATTAGATTCTTTTATGCCCAAGCCCTTAAGAATTTTTTTATTTGCTTTGTTGCGATCAATGAATTGTATTAATTCTTTCTCGTAATCAGATGAAATTAGCCCAGTTATTATAGCTTGTGCTATGTTCCCACCACCGAAGAATAAGATATTCACAACTGTCTTTTACCAAAAATTAATTCCCCTATTCTAATCATGCTAGAGCCACAATCAATAGCATGCATGTAATCAGATGTAGTCCCCATAGATAAAGTATTAGCAAAGGAATATTCTTTTGCCATTACTTGATGCAATTCTTTAGATTTATTCATAACCCTAATTGTTTCAGAGGAGTCTTCGCTAAGAGCAGGCATGACCATAATACCTTTTAACAAAAGATTTTTTTTCTCTTCAACAATATACTCAGCAAAGTCCATTAATTCCTCAGGCAATAGCCCACTTTTTGTGTCTTCGTTAGAGATATTTACCTGAATTAGAATATTCATAAGCTTTCCTTGAAGGAGGCATTCACTATCTAGAATATCTACCTCTTTCTTTCTGCATATAGAGTGAACCCAAGACGCATACTTAGAAATACTTCGAATTTTATTTGACTGAATAGGGCCAATGAAATGCCATTCTAAATTGAGGCCATCTATCTCATTTAATTTATATTTGCCCTCAAGTTCTTGAACATAGTTTTCTCCAAAACTTCTTATTCCGCATGAATATGCAATTTTGATTTGTTCATAAGATTTTTTTTTAGAAACACCAATTATATTTCTAATATTAAAGCCATCATGACCAATCTTTTTATTGCTAGATAATTCTTGAAGTAAATTACCTATATTTTCTTCTATTTCTTTATGCATGACTGTCTTACCAAAGGAGAGTATCCTTTTTTTGTTATCCTTTCTCTAGAATTATTAACTGCCGACCTGTTTTTATAGGGCCCCATAAGAACTCTATAAAATATCTTCCCAGGCCTTGCAACGCTATTTACCTCATCAATAACCGCTTCGCCATCATTCATAATATTATTTAATGTTTCATTAGCAAATTCTTTTTTACCATACGTTTCTACTTGTAAAAAATAAGTACATTCAATGTTTTTCAAACTTTGATCAATTTCAATCAAAATTTCATTCTCTTGCAGCTTTATAGGAAAGTTAAATTCTATTTCATTGCTTATTTCTCTAGGCTCAAAAATTTTTATATCTGAATTAAAATAGTAGATAGAAGTAATTGCACTTAAAAATGCAAGAAAGAGCAAGATAAGTATTTGACTGTTTGGTATTACCTTATCTTGAATATGCCTTGCTTTGAAAGAAGGCCTGCTTCTTAAATTTTTTTTAGTTGCTTGAGCTTTTCTCTTTGCAAAATCTTTCATATTTGATTACATCTTTTGGATTGGCTCAATCCCAAGAAGCCTTAACCCATTTGCCAACACTTGCTTAGATGCATTGAGACAGAAAAGAATTGATTGAGCGTTCTGATCAGACTCTGAAAGAATATGATTATCATTATAAAAACTATGAAAAGACTGAGCAAAGTCTTTTAAGAAATAAATTATTAAATGTGGTTGAAGGCTTTTTGCTGATCTATGAACCACTCCAGGAAACTTACTAACCTCATGAATGATACGATCACATTTAGCATATTTATTAGTTTCAATTTGCTCAGCAGATATCGGCAACGCACCATTTTTTTCTATATATTTTGCTTGAAGAGAACAGATTCTGGCATGAGCATATTGAATGTAATAAAAAATATTTTCTTTATTATCAGCTTTTGCAAGATCAATATCAAAATCAAGATGTTGATCTGCCTGTTTTGATAAATAATAAAATCTCGCTGCATCCTTCCCAATTTCACCTACCAAGTTTGCCAATGTATAAAAATCACCACTTCTTGTAGACATCTTCACCTTCTTTCCATCTCTAAAAAGATTTGCAAATTGCACAAGCTGAACATTAAGCTTTTCTTTGTCAAATCCAAGACCATCTATTGATGCTTCTATTCTTTTTATGTATCCATGATGGTCTGCACCCCAAACATTTATAAGCTCGTCAAAGCCTCTATCAATTTTATTTTTATGATATGCAACATCCGAAGCAAAATAAGTAGGTCTCCCATCTTCTCTAATTAGCACTCTATTCTTATCGTCTTTTGAAGAGGATGTATCAAGCCAAAGAGCGCCATTTTCCTTATATGCCAACCCTTCTTTTTCTAATTTGCTCATTGCCTGACTTATTGACGAAGATTCATCAGACAAGGATCCTAACGATGATTCAAAATACCAGTCATCATGCAGAACATTAAAATTTTGTAAATCTTCTTTTATAGAATCAAGAACTATAGAAAGCGAAGTTTTTTTAACTTTACTCCACAAGCTAGAGCCTGCTTTTATTTTTTTTATAATTTCATCAATTTGTTTTTCAGCATCATCCAAAGGAATGGCATTTAAAATTTCTTCACCGCTAATATCAAAATCATGACTCTTAGACCTAAAATCATCAGCTATATCTTTAATATAGCCACCCTTATAAGAGCTTTCTGGCATCTGATTATCTTCTAAATCAGCAAGCCTCAAACACACACTAGCAGTCAAAATATCAATCTGTCTCCCTGCATCATTTACGTAGTATTCTTTATGCACCTCATGTCCGCAGGCCTCTAAAATCCTTCCAATAGCATCGCCATAAGCAGCACCTCTTCCATGACCAACATGAAGTGGCCCAGTAGGGTTAGCTGAAACAAATTCTATTTGAATTTTTTTCTTAGAATCAAAACTATTTCTTCCATAATTCTCTAGCTCCATATTGGCAATATTTATAGAATTTAAAAATGCTTGTCTTGAAAGTCTAATATTTACAAAACCAGGGCCTGCTGATTCAGCAGATTCTATGAAAGAGAATTTAGAAAGATTTGCAGCTAAATTTTTTGATAGCTCAGCTGGATTTTTTTTTAAAATACCTGCTGCAATCATGCACACATTTGATGTGATATGCCCCTTTGACAGATCATCAGTAATTGATGTTGTATATTTTTTTTGAAGAGTTTCTAGCATCTTTGGTTCAATGCTACAAAAATCTATAAAAAATGAGTCTATCAATTCATTAATATCTTTGATCATATAATTATGCTCGGCTTGAGTACTCCTCTGTTCTAGTGTCAACTTTAATCTTCTCGCCTTCATTAACAAACAAAGGAACATTAACAATTACTCCAGTTTCTAGCTCAGCTGGTTTTGTTGCTCCAGACACTGTATCTCCTTTAACCCCAGGCTCGGAATTAGATATAGTGAGTTCAACAAAGATAGGCGGCTCCACTAAAATAGGCACATCATCCCAAGTAACAACCTCGCATATCTCTTGGCCTATAAGCCATTTTTTCGCATCTTTCATTACCTCAATCCCTACCTCTATCTGTTCATATGTAGAAGAGTCCATAAAATGCCAGCTACTTCCATCGGAGTACAAGAACTCCATTTCTTTATGATCAATATCAGCAGTCTCGACAGATTCTCCCGACTTGAACGTTTTATCATTTGTGTTTCCCGTTATAAGGTTTTTATATTTAACTCTCATAACAGCTTGCCCTTTTCCAGGCTTATGGAACTCATGACTAACAATTGAGCAGGGCGCTCCATCTAATAAAAGCTTTGTTCCATTTTTGAATTGGCTTGTAGAAATTTTCATAGTTGTGTTATTTTAATTGAAGAGGTCATTAGAATGAAAAAATTATTTATATTTATTATTACTTTCGCAATTGTAACTTCTTGTAGCAAATCAAGCGAACAAACCAAACAAAATGAAGAACTTATAAACTTTCTTGAAAAAGTAGAACAAGATAACGAATTATTGAATCCAGTTATTTATTCAGCTTCATGGATTAGTTCAAACTTCATAACACATGACTCGCAGATGGTTCTCTCTGACTATTCAAAAAGAAGTACTTTAGATGCTTTACAGAAGTCAAAAGATGCAAGCGCATTTAATAATGTCATTACTTCTGATAGCAATAGAAGAAAATTAGAAATACTTAAAACGGCTTTTGTTATGCCGCCGCCTTTTGATGATGCGCTTGCTTCTGAACTATCAAAAATAGAAACAAAGTTAAGTGCGATGTATGGAAGTGGTAAATACTGCTATTCAGAAAACGACTGTAACGATCTAGAAGGTTTTGAATCAATTATAGATAAATCAAGAGATCCAGATCAGCTAAAGCGAGCTTGGAGCGGTTGGCATGAGATAGGAAAACCCATGAAAGATCCCTATATAAGAATGGTTGAGATAGGCAATAAAGGCGCACAAGATTTAGGTTTTTCAGACTTATCAGATCTTTGGTTTAGTAAATATGATATGCCTTCCGAAGAGTTTCTAAATAGTATTGATGGTGTATGGGAGGATGTTAAGCCGCTCTATGAGGCTCTTCATTGCCATGTTAGAGATAGTCTTAATAATGAATATGGTGATGATATCGTAGATATTGCTGGCCCCATCCCCGTACATTTGCTGGGAAACATGTGGGGCCAATCCTGGTCAAATATTTACGATCTTGTTTACAAGCCTGATAGCAAAGAAAGCTCATATGATGTTACCAATATAATACTAGAGAAAGATCTTAGCGAAATAGAAATGGTCGAGATAGCTGAAGATTTCTTTTTGTCTATTGGTTTTGATTCTTTGCCAAAAACATTTTGGGAAAGATCTTTATTTACGAAGCCATTAGATAGGTCGGTCGTATGCCATGCATCTGCCTGGAATCTAGATCCAGCAAATAATGACCTAAGAATTAAAATGTGCATTGAAAGAAATGAAGAAGATTTTTCTACAATCCATCATGAGCTTGGTCATATATTTTACTATCAGGCATACAATCATCTGCCGTCTCTTTTTAGATCGGGAGCAAATGATGGATTTCATGAGGCCTTTGGAGACCTATTGACCTTATCTATTACACCTGATTATCTCAAACAAATCGGATTTATCAATCAAGAGCAAGCAGAGAAAGCCAAAGATGATGCTATAGGGCTTTTAATGAAACAAGCCTTGGAGGGAGTGGTTGTAGTTCCTTGGGCACTAATGCTGGATAAATGGAGAGCAGGAGTATTTAAAGGCGAGACCTCATATGAAAACCTAAATAATTCATGGTGGGAGATGAGGAATAATTATCAAGGCATATCTGCTCCGGATATAAGAGCAGAGGATAGTTTTGATCCAGGAGCAAAATATCATATACCAGCAAATACTCCATACACCAGATATTACCTAGCAAGGATTATGCAATATCAGTTTCATGAGGCGTTATGCAAGTCGTCAGGGTTTGATGGACCACTGCATGAATGTTCGATTTATGGGAATGTTGATGCGGGTAAAAAAATTATCTCTACCATGGCGCTTGGAAGGAGTGTTCCATGGCAAAGTGCATTTAAAGAAATAACAGGTTCTCAAGAGCTTAGCGGTCAGTCTATAATTAATTATTATAAACCTTTAAAAGATTGGCTTGATATTCAAAATGAGAATAGGTCATGCGGATGGAGCGAAACATGAGTAAATTTATAAATATATTAATTTCAATGGCTGTTTTTATAGTTGCATTGCTCATAGCAAATGGAACTGGATTAGATTTGGTTGTTAAAGCAGTAATAATTGCATTCTGTATGCAATGGGTAGCATTTATTCCTGCCTATGCACTTCAAACAGAAAAGTTTTATGACTTAATGGGGAGCGTTACTTACTTAACAGTAATGTGGTTCTCCTTGTATTACTCATCTAATAATTTTTCAAACCTAAACGGTGCAAATATTGCTTTAGTATTTCTTATAAGCTTATGGGCTCTAAGACTAGGCAGCTTTTTGTTTATGAGAGTACATAAGGATGGGGAGGATAAAAGATTTAGAAGTATAAAGCCATCTGCAACACAGTTCTTCATGACATGGACCCTTCAGGGGCTATGGGTTTCTCTATGCTCAATGTGTGCCTTAACAGCAATTTCATCAGATACTGGCGTATCCGTAAACATACTATTTTATATTGGACTTGGTTTATTCATATATGGATTTTGTACCGAAGTTATTGCTGATAAGCAAAAATCAATGTTTAGAGCAATTCCTGAAAATAGAGATAAATTTATTACTACTGGTTTATGGGCCAAATCAAGACATCCAAATTACTTTGGCGAAATAGTCTTATGGCTGGCTGTGGCATTGATGTCACTCTCTTCTTTGCAAGGACTTCAATACATTACGCTTATCTCGCCAATCTTCACCTATATACTTTTAGTACATGTGAGCGGGGTAAGAATGCTTGAATCAAGAGGGCATAAAAAATGGGGGCATTTGGATGAATATAAGCACTATCAGAAATCAACACCAATGCTATTTCCAAAGCTATAATTTTTCGAAAAGGTGAGATTAAATAATCTTTACATTAAAGTTATATATAGATTTTGCATATAAAGCCATCACTGTTATTATATGCAAACTTTTAGGGAGTCAATTATGAAAAATAAATTGTTATTTATGCAATTATGCATAATCTTTTCTTTGCCTTTAAGCACGTTTTCTGAAGAAAATGTTAACGTTGTAACCGCAACAGTTAATATGGAAAGTGTTTTAAAAGTTGGTAGAGAAAATCAAGAGTTGTCGGCATCTTCTCAAGATAAAATCGATGCTACAGAAAGACAGACTGATAAGATAGTTAACGAATGGAAAGCAGTTTCAAAGCAGGTAGAAGGCTTAAAGGTCTATAACGAACAAAAAAGAATACAAATAAAAGCTCAGCTTGAGTTAATGGATAAGCTCGATGATCAGCTTGTACAAGTAGTTGTTATGCAAAGGCAGATTCCCCCTTTGGCACAAAGAATGCTTGAAAGTCTTGAGAGCTTTATATCCCTAGATACCCCTTTCAGACTAGAAGAAAGACAGAACAGAATAGATGTTGTTAGATCATCTCTCGCAAAACCTAAAGTTACTGCTTCTGAGCAAGTTCGACAGGTTTTAGAGGCATACAATATCGAAGCCGAATACGGTAGAAAAGTAGACACATATCCACAAACCATATCAATAAATGGAAATGACCTAGAAGTTAATATCCTTGTTATAGGAAGGGTCGGTATGTTTTATCAAACAAAAGATGAAAGATCTAGTGGTCGTTGGAATAACGAAATCGGTTCATGGGAAGACCTTCCATCAAGCTACACAAAAGCAATCAGAGACGGCATAAGAATGGCTAAGAAGTTAACGCCTGTAGATATGCTGATGATGCCAGTAATTAAAGGAGAGGCGTAATGAAAAATTTAAATATACTTCCGTTTTTTATAGTCTTCTCACTAGTTTCATCTTTATTTGCACAAGATGATATTGTTGTTGAAGAGCCTACAACTGTTGAAGCTTTGCTTTCTTTGGTTAAGGAAGGAAAAACAAGAGAACAGTCTGAAAATGCAGAAAGAGAAAAGAAGTTTCTTTCAAATAAGAATAAACAGGCTTCTATTTTAGCTGCAGAAAAAAGAGAATTAGCAAGACAAGAAAAAATTGCTGATAAGCTCGAAGCAGATTACAAAAGAAATGAAGAAACTCTAAGGGTAAAGGAAGAGGCATATAAAAAAGAATTAGGTTCATTGGTAGAATTATTTGGACATCTTCAAAGCTCGGCTGGAGAGGCTGCAGTTCAGTTTGGGGGCTCCCTTACTTCTGCACAATATGGAGCCGAAAGAGTTGCATTCCTTAATGATTTAACAGGAAAAATGTCAGAGACGACCGAATTGCCTACTATTAGAGAAATAGAAGGTCTATGGTATGAATTACAAAGAGAAATGGTCGCAAGTGGTCAAGTTGTAAGCTTTAACACTATGGTAAGTGATACTGACGGAACGTCTTCAGAATGCAATGTTGTTAGAGTAGGTCTATTTAATGCAGTATGTGATGGCAAATATCTCGAGTATTCCGTTACAAAAGGGCAGTATGCTTTTTTGCCTAGACAGCCAGCAGGTAGATTTACAAAAACAGCTAAAAACATAGCCGCATCATCAGGTGAGCAAGTTAAGTTTGGTATTGATCCTACAGGCCCTACTGGAGGCAGTCTATTAGCCAACCTAATACAAACTCCTTCATTGGTTGAGAGAGCTCAACAGGGAAGAGAAGTGGGGTATGCGATTATCGCAGTTGGTACTATCGGTATACTTATAGCCATATATAAACTTATTGAGCTTGCAGGTGTAGCCAAAGCTGTAAGAAGTCAAGCAAATTCAAAGGCTGCTGACTCAAGGAATCCACTAGGAAGAGTCTTAAAGGTAGGCCAAGATAATTTTGAGAAAGATATTGATACATTAGAGTTAAAACTTGCAGAAGCAATAATGGCTGAGAGACCAGCTATTGAAAGATGGATTGGCGCAGTTAGAATTATTTCTGTTGTAGCTCCACTAGCAGGTTTACTAGGAACGGTAACTGGTATGATCGTTACTTTCCAAATGATTACATTATACGGAACAGGAGATCCTAAGCTTATGGCTGGTGGTATCTCACAAGCTCTCGTTACAACAGTTCTTGGTTTGTTAGTTGCAATACCGACTACTCTTCTTCATTCTTTCACAGCATCTTCTGCTAGAGGAATAATAAGTACATTAGAAGAGCAGAGTACAGGTATTTTGGCTGAGCATTCTGAAGCTAAGTAGTTATTAATATGCCATATGCACTTGTAGAAGCACTCTCGTCCATAAGAGACTTTATGGAAGCTGGTGGAAGCGTGCTATGGCTAATTGCTATTTTGGTTTTCTTTATGTGGGGGATGATCTTTGAGAGAATATGGTATTTTTCTCATGGACATAACATTTATGTCAAAAGCCTTTCTGAAAAGTGGAACTCACGAAAAGACAAGACCTCTTGGCATGCATTACAGATTAGAGAAAAACTAATATCTGAAGCAAAAATACAAATTAATAAAAATATGACCATGATTCAAACGTGCGTAATGCTTGCACCACTTTTTGGTCTTCTAGGAACAGTTACTGGAATGATAGAAGTATTTCAAGTAATGGCTTTTAATGGGGGTGGTGATGCTAGGGCTATGGCCGGTGGAGTTTCAAAAGCAACTCTTCCAACTATGGCTGGAATGGTAGTTGCACTTTCTGGAGTCTTTATAAGCATATATCTAACAAGTGCTAGTGAAAAACATGAAACAGACCTTAATGAATTAATTAAAAGAGAACTATAGGAGTATTTATGAGAAGAAATGCAATCACAACAGCAGTTAAAGAAGAGGATAGCGAAATAAACTTAACGCCTATGCTTGATGTAGTCTTTATCATGCTTATATTTTTTATTGTTACTGCAAACTTTATCAAGGAGCCTGGTTTGGAAATAAATAGACCTGACTCAGATACAGCAGAAACACAAGAAAATGCTGCCATTCTTATAGCTGTCGGCGCTACTGGTGAAGTCTGGATGGATGGAAGAAGAATTGATGTTAGACAAGTAAAAGCAAATGTTGTAAAAATGTTAGCTGATAACCCTCAAGGTTCAGTTGTAATTCAGGCAGATGAAAAAGCAGTTGCTGATACAATAATTAAAGTAATGGATGGAGCTAGAGAGGCAGGAGTCTCAGCAATTTCTTTAGCTTCTGAACCTAAATAAATAAAAAAACATGCAATCTGTTCTTAAGATTTTTTCAGTTCCACTTAGGGCACTTCATGCTTTATATATTTCAGCATTCAATGCAAACAAATGGGTAGCCGGTATAGGTTTTTCAGTTCTTATAACTACAGTGCTTTTCTCTATAATGGTATTACTTATATCTCTTGGTGATAGTGGAATAAAAGAAGATAAATCAGTTAAGCTCGCAGATATAGTTATGCCCGAAAGGCAAATAGAAACTTTTATGACAGAAGTTGATAAGCCAGAGAAGCCGGATGAGCAACCTGAAGATATTGCTCAGCCAGATGTGGACCTGCAGCCCCTTGCTGGTCTTGATGTAACTATCAGCAAACCTAAAGCACAAAAAATGACAGGCGGAAGTTTTTTTAGAGATGGAGAATATATACCACTATTTAAAGTGACTCCTATATACCCAAGGCGAGCTCAGGAAAGAGGAACTCAGGGATATGCTTTAGTAAGATTTACCATTACAGACAGTGGTACTGTAGAAGATGTTGTTCCGGTTGAGGGAATGTGCGGCGATCCACAGAATCCAGAAACAGAGTTTAGACCCTGCACCATGTTTAATAGCGCTTCAGCAAGAGCCGCTTTGAAGTTAAAATATAAACCAAAGGTTGTTGATGGCAAAGCAACATCTGTAGAAGATGTCCTTCATAGGTTTACATTTATTTTAGCTGAGGATGATTAATAATGAGAACTAAATTTTTACAAACTTTATTTATATCAATTTGTCTAACAATGGCCTCAGTTGAGATAACAGCTCAATCTTCAAAATCTAAGTCTGAACAAAAAATTAAATATAAAAAAGCCAGAGCATTACAGACATCAACTGCAAAAAAAATGGCTAAAGTTTATGAAGCCTTAGAGAGAATGAATGAAGAGACAGGAAAAGAAGATCCAGATTATGATACAGCTAAAGAAATCCTTGGGGAGCTAAGAGCAAATGCTGATAACTTAAAAAGCTACGATAGGTCTGTTGTATGGAATTCATGGGGCTACCTATATATTGTTGATGAAGAGATTCAGTTAGCAATAAATTCATATAAAAAATTAATAAACGAACCTGAAGTAACTCTAGGCCTTAGAAATGCAGGGTTGCTATATTTAGCTCAGTTATATATGAGTGATGGACAACACCAAAAAGCTGTTGATCTTATTTTAGAGTGGATGTCTCAGGTAGAAAAAATAACGGCACAGTCTTGGTCAATATTGGCTGGAGCATATTATCAACTCGAAGATTATGACAAATCTTTAATAAATATGGAAAAGGCAATAACACTTGCTGAAGAAGAGGGGTATAAGCCAAAAGAAAATTGGTATATGACCGTCGTTGCTTCTGTTGAAGAGTTAAAAAATAAAATAGGCATTAAGAAAGCAATGTTAAAACAAGTTGCTATATATGAAATATTAGTAAACCTCTATCCAAAGAAAGCCTACTTTGTTCGTCTTGGACAAACTTATGGGCAACTCGATAGAGAGAAAGATTTTATGGTTACGCTTAATTCAGCATATCTAAAAGATTTACTGGATAAAGAAACCGAGTATGTAACTTTAGCTCAACTACTTCTTCTAAATCAGAACCCTTATCAGGCTGCAAAAGTTCTTGAAGCTGGAAGAGTAAAAAAAGTTATAAAAGTTAATGAAGAGACAAAAGAAGAACTATTGGTTGTTGTTGTTAAAGACTCTGAAAAAAATCTAAGACTTTTAGCTGATGCATGGAGAATGGCTCAAGAGATAGATAGAGCTATTCCTATTCTTGAAAGGGCTGCAAAAATGTCTAAAGATGGAAAGAATTATGTATTGCTTGGAAATCTATATCTTGCTGAAGATAACCTAGAGCTTGCCATTGATTCTATTAAAAAGGGGCTTGAAAAGGGTAAGGTTTCCAAAGTTTCTCAAGTTTATTTGACTCTCGGGCAGGCCTACTTTGAGCTTCAGATGTTTAATGATGCAAAAAAACAGTTTGGAAAAGCTTCGAGAGATAAGGATAAAAAAGTTATAGCAACAGCCAATAATTGGATTAGATATACCGAAAGGGAAGAAGAGAGAGTTAAAAATCTAGAACTAAGAAGAGAGTTTATTAAGAATTCTTAATATATGTTTTAACTGAGAAGTTAAATTCATTATCCGCATCTTTAACGAAATCCTCAGAGTCTTTTAAAGACCATTCATTCAAATCTACATCAGGGTAAAAAATATCGCCATCTACTTCACAATCAACTTTAGTTAGAACCAGTTTATTAAAAAAGCTAATTGATTCTCGAAAAAGATAGCCTCCACCTATTATTACAACCTCTTCGCCTTTTGGAACGCTCTCAATAGCAGAAGACAAATCCCTAAATACTTCAGCGCCTTCAACACTCTCCAACGTTGAAGATACTATAAAGTTAGTTCTATTTGGTAAAGGCCTTCCAATTGATTCAAATGTTTTTCTCCCCATTAATATGGTTTTTCCTGTTGTATAGTTTTTAAAATGAGTCAAATCTCTTTTTAATTTCCAAGGAAGGTCATTATCTTTTCCAATAACGTTATTTTTTGAAACTGCAACTAAATGGCTTATTATCATATTAGATAGCCATTTTAGCTTTTATTGGTGGATGGTGCTCGTAGCCCTCAAGTGTAAAATCTTCAATGGTATATTTTCTTATATCATCTAAAGAGTCAAGATTTGGCATGCGCAATTTTGGTAATGGCTTTGGATCTCTTCGAAGTTGTTCTTTTACTTGTTCTATTGAGTTGTTGTAGATGTGAGCATCACCAAAAGAGTGAACAAATTTTCCTAATTTAAGATTTAATATATTGGCTAGAATTGAAAGTAACAATGCATAACTTGCAATGTTAAAAGGAACACCAAGAAACATATCTGCACTTCTTTGATACATGTGACAACTAATTACCCCATTGCTCACATAATACTGAGACATCACATGGCAAGGTGGTAGCGCCATTTTATCAATTTCACTCACATTCCATGCAGAGAGAATATGCCTTCTGCTATCTGGGTTACTTTTAATATCTTCAATAAGTTTTTTTATTTGATCTACCCCAGACCAATCTCTCCACTGAGAGCCATATACAGGCCCAAGTTCTTTTATGGTTTCAGTATTAATATAGCCTAACGCCTTGCCTTGGTTATCAGCATTATCTGTCCATATGGTTGAATATTTTGACAAATCTTTTAATTCATTTCTTGGTTTGCCATACCTTATTTCAGCAAGTCTTCTTTCATCGCTTGAGCCCTCTAAGAACCAAAGAAGCTCTGAAACAACTCCTTTCCATGCAAGAGATTTAGTAGTTACTGCAGGAAAGCCATCCCTTAAATTAAATTCAAGTTGATGGCCAAACGAAGAGATAGTTCCTGTATTAGTCCTATC
>CAJQGY010000018.1 GCA_905478015.1 uncultured SAR86 cluster bacterium | reverse complement strand
AGATTTTGATGATGATAAAAAAAGTATTTATATCAAGAGGCTTGACTATGAGCTTGAGCAAATTAAAACAATGGGTTTCTCAAGCTACTTTTTGATTGTTTATGATTTCATTGAATGGTCAAAAAATAACGAGGTTCCAGTAGGCCCTGGTAGAGGTTCGGGGGCAGGTTCATTGGTAGCATTTGCCATCGGCATTACTGCACTTGATCCAATTGAGCATGGGCTATTATTCGAAAGATTTCTAAACCCCGAAAGACTTTCAATGCCTGACTTTGATATTGATTTTTGCATGGAAAAAAGAGATAGGGTTATTGATTATGTAGGAAAAAAATATGGAGCTGGTGCAGTATCACAAATAGCTACATTTGGAACCATGGCAGCAAGAGCAGTAGTTAGAGATGTTGCCAGAGCATTAGGCAGACCATATGCTCTCGGAGATAGGATTTCAAAAATGATACCTTTTGCTCCAGGTATGACCCTTGATAGAGCAAGAAAAGAGCAACCAATATTTGATCAAAGTATTAAAAATGATGCCGAGGTGAGAGAAGTTGTAGATTTAGCATACAAACTTGAAGGTATAGCAAGAAATGTTGGGAAACATGCTGGCGGTGTTGTTATTGCCCCTGGAAGTATCTCTGATTTCTGCCCAATCTATAATGATCGACAGTCTCAATCTGTGATGACTCAATTTGATAAAGATGATGTAGAAAAAATTGGGCTCGTGAAGTTTGATTTCTTAGGTTTAAGAACATTAACTGTAATTGATAGGGCGTTAAAGTCTATCAATACATCAGAAAAATCAAGAGTTGATCTTGAAAAAATTCCTTTAAATGATCCTAAGGTTTTTGAACTTTTGAGTTCAGGTAAGACAATGGCTGTCTTCCAATTAGAGTCATCTGGAATGAGAGATCTTATAAAAAGATTGAAACCAACTAGATTTGAAGAAATTGTCGCACTCTTAGCTCTTTATAGACCAGGCCCACTGGATTCTGGCATGCATGATCAATTTGTAGATAGAAAACATGGCAAGTCACCAGTTACCTATCCTCATGAGCTACTAGAACCAGTTCTATCAGAAACTTACGGAGTTATTTTATACCAAGAACAAGTGATGGAAGCAGCAAGAGTTCTAGCAGACTTTTCTCTTGGCGAAGCAGATATTCTTAGAAGGGCCATGGGTAAGAAAAAAGTTGAAGAAATGGAGCAGCAAAGAAAATATTTTACACAAGGCTGTGAAAAAAATAATATCAAACCCTCTGTTGCAGAGAGAATATTTGATTTAATAGAGAAATTTGCAGGCTATGGCTTCAATAAATCTCATTCAGCAGCTTACGCACTTATTTCATATCAGACCGCATATCTTAAAGCTTACTATCCAGAACATTTTATGGCAGCAGTTTTATCAACAGAACTTGGAAATACAGATAAGATTTATTCTTTAACCCAAGAATGTAAAAGAATGGACATTACTGTTTTAAACCCAGATATTTTATCAAGCAGCAAAAGATTTATTGTTAACAATGATATGAAAATTGAATATGGTCTTGGAGCAATTAAAGGGGTTGCAGACTCTTTTATAAAGCATATTTGTGCAAAAAGAGAATCAGATAGTTTTAAAGATTTATGGGATTTCTCTAAAAAAGTTGATATTAAGCTTGGCGGTAAAAAATCATTAGAAGCATTATCGCAATCAGGAGCGTTTGATAGCATCGCCCCATCTAGAAGCACAGCAATAAGAAGTGTTTCAGACATGTTAAAAGATGGATCTAAAAATTCTTCAGGTAATGCAATTAAATCAGGAGACCTTTTTGCAAATACAAATCATGAATTTGATCCCTATGAAAAATATTCAAAAATTCAAGAATTTAGCCTTAGTGAATTACTTTCGCTTGAAAAAAAATCTCTAGGATATTACTTATCCGGACATCCAGTAGACGCAATAAACAAACAGATAAGTGTATTAAGATCTTCGCAAATTGGTAAATTGAATATTGATTCTAAAAAAGGTTCACTTGTAGCATTAATTAACTCATCAAGACAGATAAGAGACAGATCAGGCAAACCATTAACTTTTATAAATTTTGATGATGGAACTGGCACTATGGATGGAGTTATTTCTAGTGATGTTTTAGAGAATTGCCATAATATACTTAAAGAAGGAGAAATTCTGGTTATTAAAGGATCTATTGAACTAGATGACTATAGATCTAAAGAGTCGGGAACATCATCTTTTAGGATGAGAGTTAAAGAGGTAAACGATATAAATGGCGAGCTTAAAAAGAAATTAAAAATACTAACTATTGATTTGCCAAAATCTAAAATTGATAGTCTAGAAGACGTATCAAAAATTATTTATGATATTGATACAGATTTTTGGGAAGAATCCTCAGGATGTAAAATAAATATTAAAGTTATAAGTGACAATTCAGAAGCTATAATAGAGCTTGGAGATAGCTTTAACTTCCTTGCTGATTTACAGAAAGTAAGTAAGCTAATTGATATATTTGGTTCCGATGCAATTAGTTTGAGTAAATGAAAATGAGTGATTTAAAACAAGAAGACTTAAATAATCATGAACAGACCTTTCAAGAGAGAGATCAAAAATTTCTTGACTTTGAAAAGCCTGTTCAAGAGGTGTCAGAGAAAATTAGCGCACTTAAGCTAGCTGATACTGGAAATCCAGCAATCAAGTCGCAAATTGAATCTCTTAAAAAAGATCGCGAACAATTGATTAAGAAGATTTATTCCAAGCTAACAACATGGGAGACAGTTCAGGTCGCAAGACACCCTCAAAGACCTCATACTTTAGATTTTATTAAAAGAATCTTTAAAGATTTTGATGAGCTTCATGGTGATAGACAATTTGCAGACGATGCTTCAATTGTTGGAGGCTTAGGTTACTTAAATGAGACGCCCGTCATGATCATAGGTCATGAGAAAGGCAGGGATACCGAGGAAAAAGTTAGAAGAAATTTTGGAATGCCTCAGCCAGAGGGCTATAGAAAAGCCAAGAGACTTATGAAGCTAGCTGAGCAATTCTCAATGCCTATAATAACTTTCATAGACACTGCTGGCGCATATCCAGGAATAGAAGGTGAGGAAAGAGGGCAGAGCGAAGCAATAGCGAAAAACCTAGCACTAATGTCTGAATTAAAAACTCCTATATTAGTTGTCGTGACAGGCGAGGGAGGCTCTGGTGGAGCCCTTGCAATAAGTGTGGGCGATCATTTATCAATGCTTGAATATGGAACATATTCTGTTGCATCTCCAGAAGCATGTGCATCAATTATTTGGAGGTCTGCTGATGAGGCTGAAAAAGCTGCAGAATCTATGAAAGTTACAGCTAGTGAGCTTAAAAAAATTAGCATTATTGATGAGATTATCCAAGAGCCACTTGGCGGAGCTCATAGAAACTATGATCTTACATCTGAGATTATAAAAAAGTCATTAGTTAAAAACCTGTCTAATTTACAGAAGCTTTCAACCGAAAAGCTCATTGAGAGAAGGTATCAAAGGCTGCTAAAAATTGGCACTTAGATATGAAGGATGCTCAACCTTTACTTGATAAAATAAATTTAAATAAAAAGGTATTTATTGCATATAGCGGAGGAATCGATTCTTCAGTTCTACTCCATACTTTTTATGAATTATCAAAAAATAATGAAATTGACCTAGAAGCAATTCATATTAATCATAATTTAAATGATCAAAGTAAATTATGGGAAAACCATTGCAGAAATTTTTGTAAAAAAACTGGAATTAAACTTCATGTCTCTTCAGCTGAAATTATCAAGAGCGGAGGTGGTTTAGAGTCTGCTGCCAGAGGGGAAAGGTATAAAATATTTGAAAATATAATTGATAGTGAAGAGCAAATATTGACTGCGCATCATCAAGATGATGTTGCTGAAACAATTTTATTGAGATTATTTAGGGGTACTGGAATAGATGG
>CAJQGY010000017.1 GCA_905478015.1 uncultured SAR86 cluster bacterium | reverse complement strand
TATGCAAATCTTAGTTATCACTCTTGTAATTCTTTTCCTTTTTGGGTCTATTAGCCTTGCGGTTCCATCAAAGAAGAGCAGGGCTATTTCCAAATTAAGATTGGATGCAATGAAGAAAGGATTCAAAATAACCTCTTTAAAAATATCTAATTTCAACTTTAAATCAAAGGATTTTTTATTGATGGTTTATCAGTTTAGAAATAAAGTAAATTTAAAAGATGCACACTTTATTAGAGACAAAGACGATTTAATTTTGTATTCTCCACTCAAGTTAAAGTATTCTGATGGCTACGATGGAATTAGAAATGAGTTATTTAAACTTCCAGTCGAGGTTTCTGAAATCATTTTTTCTCCCACACATATTTTATTTTTGTGGAATGAAAAAGGTGGTATGGAAGTATTAGAAGAAGTATCTAATATCATTGAAAAATTAGAATATTAAAGTAAATTTTTTAAATTAGTTTTTATAATATGCCTAGTTCATTAGTAATAGTTGAGTCACCTGCTAAAGCAAAAACAATTTCCAAATATCTAGGAAAAGATTATGTAGTCAAGTCTAGCGTTGGGCATATAAGAGATCTGCCTAAAGGCAAATCTAAGTCACCTGCAAAAAGATTAACCTTACCAAAAGATATCTCACCTGCAGAAAAAATTAAACTAAAGGCTAAAAATGATAGAGCAAGACTTGTTAGAAGAATGGGTGTGGATCCTGATAATGGATGGAAGGCAGACTATCAAATCATTCCAGACAAAGAAAAGGTTATAAAAGATTTAAGAAAGGCTGCAAAAGGTGTTGATCATATCTATCTTGCAACAGACTTAGATAGAGAGGGAGAAGCAATTGCATGGCATCTTAAAGAAGCATTGGGACCAAACAAGTATGAGTTCTCGAGAGTAAGGTTCAATCAAATAACAAAAGATGCAATTATTGACTCTTTTTCTGATCCTAAGGAAATCGATTTAGATTTGGTTAAGGCCCAGCAAGCAAGAAGATTCCTTGATAGGGTTGTTGGCTTTGAATTATCTCCGCTTTTATGGAAAAAAATTGCAAGAGGTTTATCTGCTGGAAGAGTTCAATCTGTAGCATTAAGAGTTCTTGTAGAAAGAGAAAGGCTTATTCAAAAGTTTATTCCAGAAGAGTTCTGGGAAATATCATTGAATGCCATTGATAAGATAAATAACAATATTAACTTTGCTTTGCTCAGGAAAAAGTCTGACCCTTTACTACCAGAAGTAGAGGCAAAAGAAATTGTTAATCTCATTGAAAATTCTGCTCTTAAGATATCAAGTGTTGTTAAAAAGCCTGTATCTGTTAAACCAAAACCACCATTTATAACCTCAACTCTTCAGCAAGCAGCAAGCACAAAACTAAGTTTCAATGTAAAAAGAACAATGAGAGTTGCACAAAAGCTATATGAAGCTGGCCATATTACATATATGAGAACGGATGCCCCAAGCCTTAGCAAAGAATCTATCCAAGATGCTCGTAATTATGTAAGTGAAAATCTAGGCGACAAATACCTAACAAATGCACCAAGAATATATTCAAGCACTGAGAATGCTCAAGAAGCACATGAAGCTATAAGACCCACAAATGCTTTTATGGAGTCAAGTCAATTAAAAAGTGTTTCTGAAGAAGAAAAGAGGCTATATAGCCTAATATGGCAACAATATATTTCTTCCCAACTGCCTAATGCTGAATATTTGTCTACATCAGCAAAAATTGATATAAATGAATATACCTTTACCGCAAGAGGTAGAGAGGTTGTTTTTGATGGATATACTAAGGTTTCTAATGTAGCTAACGTTGATTCAGAGACTGACATTCTTCCAGTACTGGAAGAGGGTGACATACTTGGCCTTGATAAAGTAAATCTTGAACAGAAATTTACAAAACCAACTGCTCGGTTTTCTGAAGCTGCCCTGGTTAAAGAACTTGAAAAAAAAGGAATAGGAAGACCATCAACATATGCATCAATAATTTCTACTATTCAAGATAGAGGGTACGTTGAAATAGAAAATAGAAGATTTTTTGTTAAGAAGATTGGTCATATTGTTGCTGAAAGATTACTAGACAGCTTTACGGACATAATGGATTATGACTTTACAGCTAATCTTGAAAACTCTCTTGATAAAGTTGCAGACGGTGATCTTGATTGGAAAAGTGTGCTGAATGATTTTTATAATGCATTTCAAGACGACCTTGTTCTAGCCTCATCAGAAGATGGAGGTATGAAATCTAATCTTCCAGTTGATACAGATATACCTTGTCCTTGTGGTAAAAAAACTATGGTTATAAGAAACTCAAGTAATGGAGTTTTTCTTGGATGTACAGGTTATAACGATGAAGGCGATGAAAAGTGTAAAACAACTCTAAATTTAATATCTGGTGATGAAGCAGTAAGTGTAGATGATACCGAAGAGGCTTCTAATTTAATGATAAAAAGAAGATGTCCTATTTGTTCAACTAGTATGGATAATTTTCTTATTGATGAAGACAGAAAACTTCATATATGTGGAAGAAATCCAGACTGTAATGGGTATGAGGTAGAAGAAGGCAAATTTAAAATTAAAGGTTATGATGGTCCTGTCATCGAGTGCCATAAGTGTGGCTCAGAAATGCAGCTAAAAACAGGTCGATTTGGTAAATATTTTGGATGTCTTAATGATAACTGTGGAGCGACAAGACAACTTCAAAGAAATGGTGAACCAAAGCCATTAATGATGGAACCAATACCTTTGCCAGACCTAAAATGCTTGAAATGTGAAGATCATTACTTGCTACGAGATAGTATGAAAGGACTATTCCTTGCCGCAAGTAAATTTCCAAAAAATAGAGAAACAAGAGCCCCTAAAGTAAGTGAAATAAATACTTTATTGAATGAGCTAAATGATGCATGTAGGTTTTTAGAAGAAAAAGAAAAACACGCTTATCTAACTTCAGCTCCAACACATGATAAGAAGGGTAATCCGTATGTTGTTAGATATAATAAAGCTGAAGATATTCATTATCTAGCCTCTGAAAAAGACGGGAAGAAAACTAAATGGACTGCTGTTTTTTCAGATGATGGCTGGAAACAAAGGCTTAAAGATTAGTGGGAAATACAGAATTAGTTAATCAGTATCTCGACCTATCCAAAGAAACACTCGAAAAGATTAAATTTGACGATTCAAATGGTGATAATAATCTAAGATTGTTATTTTGTATTTCATTTGAAAAAAGCTTGGATGCTTTTGCAAATGAAATTTTTATTCAACAGAATCTTGATATTAATAATTTTATGGAAATGAATGCATTTTCAAAGTTAAATAAAATATCTAATCATAAAAACAGCCTTTCTGTAATTTCAAAACAGCTCGAGCCCAATGGTCTTATTGAGACCTTTAAAGATATTTATAAAAAAGAGATTGACCCTCCTGGTATAGATTTAATTACATCATCAAACAAAAACACCTTGAAAAAATTAAATTTATTATTAAATAAGTATGGTGAATGGATATCTTCTTATAGAAAATTTCATCACGAATGTTAAGCTGAATTAAGCACGGAGAAAATATGTCAAATTACCTTGAACTTGCACAACTACCAGATGGAACAATTGTACTTAGAAGATCAGATGATCCCTCCAACCCTATTGTTAAGATTGAATTTTCTGGAGAGTCAAAAGACTTTTTGCAAGGTCAGGAGCTATCTGTTGCTAAAGAGATGATTAAAGCTGGTATCGAGTCTGTTAGTATGAATGTAGGTGATTTTGATGATTTCTTGGAAAATGCAAAAGAAACAAAGCAGAAAAAGTCAGTCATTCTCCATTAATTTTTTTAATTTTCTCTTATAAGACCTATATATTTCCCTTCAAGAAAAAACTCTTCTGACCTTAGATCAACTTCAATATCACTGAAATCATCATTAGCAGGTTCTAAAACTATTTTGTCATTAGAAGGTTTTGTGAAGTATTTTACAGTCACCTCATCATCAATTCTTGCAACGACTATATCTCCATTTTTCACATCATGTGTTTTCTGAACTGCAATAAGATCATCTTCCATAATCCCAGCATCCTTCATGCTTAAACCTTTAACTCTTAAGAAATAATCAAAAGGAGATCCAAAAAAATTAGACGGGCATGGCACTTGTTTCTCAATATTTTCAGAAGCTAGTGTTGGTGAGCCTGCTGCAACCAAACCAATTATGGGGTAGTTATCAGTTTCTATACTTCCACTCTCTTGTTCACTTTCCTCACCTATTATTGTTATGCCTCTAGATGCCCCACTTGCAATAGATATAAAACCTTTTTTTTCGAGAGCTCTTAGGTGAGTTTCTGCAGAGTTGGGTGATTTAAACCCCATCTCCTTGCATATGTCTGATCTGGTAGGAGGAAATCCTGTCCCTTTTATGTAAACTTTAATACAATTAAGTACTTTATTTTGTTGAGGTGTAATATCTTTCATAGCTAAATTATTATACTGAATATATATACAGTATAATAATTAAAACATTTTTTCAAGAATTATGAATAAAAGTATATCTAAGCTAATCATAGGAATCTCATCAAGAGCGTTATTTAACTTAGATGCGAGCCATGATATTTATAAAAAAAGTGGTGTTGAGTCATACAAACAATATCAAATAGAAAATGAAGAAAATATTCTTGAACCTGGAGAAGCATTCCCGCTAGTAAAAAAAATATTAAATTTAAATAAATTTTATGATGATGAAAAAAGAATTGAGGTAATACTTTTATCTAGAAATTCTTCTGATACAGGTTTGAGAATAAGAAATTCAATCGAGGCTCATAATCTTGATATAAGCAGGGCTGCTTTTTGTGGTGGTGAAAGTCCTCACAGATATGTAAAAGATTTTGGAGTTCACTTGTTTCTTTCAAGCAGTATCGAGGATGTAAAATTAGCAATAGATTCTGAGGTTGCTGCAGCAACTATTATTTCATCAGATTCAAAATCTAGAGATAGTGATATAACCAAAGAACAGTTGAGAATAGCATTTGATGGAGATGCCGTTATTTTTTCAGATGAGTCAGAGAAAATTTATCAAGAAAAAGGTTTAAACGCTTTTATGGATAATGAAAAGAATGCTAAAAGCCCACTTAAAGCAGGACCCTTTAAAAACTTTCTTTTAGAGTTAAATAAAATTCAAAATGATTTTGATCAAGATAACTGTCCTATTCGAACAGCATTAGTTACCGCTCGTTCTGCTCCATCTGATAAGAGAGTTATTAAAACATTGAGAGAGTGGGGTGTGAGAATTGATGAGTCTTTATTCTTAGGGGGCATGCCAAAAAAAGATTTTTTAAAATCTTTTGATGCGGATATATTTTTTGACGATCAAAAAAATAATATTTTAGAGGCCTCTAGTGAATTAACTTCTGGACATGTACCATACGGTATAAAAAATAAAGGATAGGAAATGGAAATAGTTTGTTTTGATATGGAAGGGACTTTAACTCCTGAAATTTGGGAACAGGTTGCTTTAAATACTGGAATTGAAGACTTTAATAAAACGACTCGAGATATTCCAAGCTATGCTGAGCTAATGGATTTTCGTCTAAACGTGATGAGGGAGCATGGTGTTAAGTTATCTGATATTCAAAGTGCTGCAAATCAACTAGACCTTCTTCCTGGGGCTGAAGAGTTTATAGAAAAAGTTAGATCTAATTTTCAAGTTGTTATTTTGTCTGATACCTTTCATGAAATTGCGCAACCTTTAATGAAGAAATTAGGTTTTCCTCTTCTGCTTTGTCACAATTTAGAAGTTCAAAATGATGGGAGTATATCTGCCTATAATTTAAGGCATGAGACGGCAAAAAAACAAGCTATTTTGGGGTTTCAATCAATGGGATATAGATGCTTTGCAGCAGGCGATTCTTATAATGATATTCAAATGTTTGATGTTGCAGAAAAGGGATTCTTTATAAATTCACCAGAGAAGATATCATCTTCTCAACCTCATATTGAGGCATTTGATAACTATAATGATTTAGAAAATGCATTTATAAAAAATTCAATCTTTGTAAAATGAGCGAACATTTAAAACATAATAATTACGAAAGACCGGAATTAGAGCTTCCACTCAAAGATTCAAAACTATTACTTCATAGCTGTTGCGCACCATGCGCAGGGGAAATAATGGAAGCAGTTGCCGCATCAAAAATAAAAACAACTGTTTATTTTTATAATCCGAATATCCACCCTAAAGAAGAATATGAAATAAGGAAGGATGAAAACAAAAGGTTTTGTGACAAGCTTGGCTTTGATTTTATCGATGCTGATTATGACAAGGATAAATGGTTTGAAAGAGTGAAAGGTCTTGAAGATGAGCCTGAGAGAGGAAAAAGGTGTACAGAGTGTTTTGATATGAGGTTTGAAAGGTCTGCACTTTATGCTCAAGAAAATAACTATAGAGTTTATGCAACTACTCTTGGAATATCACGTTGGAAAAATATGGATCAAATCAATGATTCTGGTCATAGATCTGCAGAAAGATACGAGGATGTTATGTACTGGGATTTTAACTGGAGAAAAAAAGGCGGTTCATCCAGAATGATTGAAATATCAAAAAAAGAAGAATTTTATCAGCAAGAATATTGTGGTTGTGTTTATAGTCTTCGGGATACTAATAAGTGGCGTAAAGAGAATAATAGAGACAGGATAATTAGAGGCATTAAATTTTATTCTTAGACTAACATTTGGGAATTACCATGTTTGTGCTTTATAATTTTCGACCATGTCATCAGGCACAAAATTTAGAAAAGCTCTTGCAGAGAATAATCCTCTTATAATTCCAGGAGCCATTAATGCATACTCAGCTATATTAGCAGAAAAATCAGGGCACCAAGCGCTATACCTGTCAGGCGGAGGAGTGGCCGCTGCATCATACGGAATACCAGATTTAGGAATTACTTCTATGGAAGATGTTCTTATAGATGTGAAGCGTATTACAGATGCTTCCTCTTTACCTTTACTAGTAGATATAGATACTGGTTGGGGTGGAGCATTTAATATATCAAGGACAATTAAAGAGATGATTCAAGCAGGTGCTGCTGCAGTGCATATTGAGGATCAAATCTCACAAAAAAGATGTGGCCATAGGCCAAACAAGTCAATCGTATCATCAGCCGAAATGGAGGATAGAATTAAGGCAGCTGTTGATGGCAGGACAGATGAGTCTTTTTTTATTATGGCGCGAACTGATTCATTTGCGAGCGAGGGCATGAGCGGCGCAATAGAAAGAGCCGAGGGTTATATTGAACAAGGTGCAGATGGGATATTTCTTGAAGCTGTTTCAAGTCTAGATGATTATAAGATGCTTAAAGAATCTATTTCAGTACCAGTTCTAGCTAACATTACCGAATTTGGTAAAACCCCATTGTTTAGTGCAAATGAGTTAAGTTCTGTAGGTGTGGATATGGTGCTATTTCCATTATCTGCTTTTAGAGCTATGAGTCAAATAGCGGAAAAAGTTTACATTTCACTAGCCAAGGACGGGACACAAGAGCCTCTATTGGATATAATGCAGACCCGAGACGAACTATACGAAAGACTTAATT
>CAJQGY010000016.1 GCA_905478015.1 uncultured SAR86 cluster bacterium | reverse complement strand
CTGCATCATATATGTTGACAGTAAGGTTGTTAGGAGCTTAGAATACGCCACATTTTGCAATAAGCTAAATGTGAAAGAACTAATTTAATAGGTAGAAAAATAGGAATAAAATGGAGAATCAACATCATGGAATGACCCATCATACAAGGTAGCTCTTAAAGCAAGCAGAGGATATCCAGCTATAACACCATTCTGCATTTGCTCTTGAATACCTTTATTAACTGCAGGTATATATTCTTTTGGGATAACTCCACCAACAATCTTGTCTACAAACTCATACTCATCATCAAGTCCTAATGGTTCTAGCTTAAGCCATACGTGACCATACTGTCCCTTACCACCACTTTGACGAACAAATTTACCTTCAACTTCAACTGTTTCTTTAATTGTTTCTCTATATGCTACTTGCGGCTTACCAATATTAGCTTCAACTGAAAACTCTCTTCTCATTCTGTCGACTAGAACATCTAAATGCAATTCACCCATTCCGGATATAATTGTTTGGCCTGATTCTTCATCACTTGTTACTCTAAATGAAGGATCCTCTTGAGCAAGTTTTCCTAAAGCTAATGACATTTTTTCTTGATCTGGTTTGGACTTAGGTTCGACTGCAACAGATATTACGGGTTCTGGGAAATCCATTCTTTCAAGAACGATTGGCTTTGATGCATCTGATAATGTATCACCAGTAGTGATATCCTTTAAACCAATACATGCAGCAATGTCTCCAGCTCTAACCTCTTTAATTTCTTCTCTGTTGTTGGAGTGCATTTGAACCATTCTTCCAACCCTTTCTTTTTTAGACTTAGTAGAATTAATTACCGCATCTCCTACTGACAAGACTCCCGAATATACGCGGATAAATGTAAGTGTTCCTACAAATGGATCAGTTGCGATTTTAAATGCTAAAGCAGAAAAAGGTTCATCATCAGAAGATTTTCTTGAATCTTCTTCTTCATCTTCCTGAGAGTTATTAGGAATCACTCCTGTAATTGCTTTAACTTCATCAGGAGCAGGTAAAAATTCAACAACTGCGTCTAACATTGCTTGAACGCCCTTGTTTTTGAATGCTGAACCACATAAACCAACAATTAACTCATTAGCTAGTGAACGTATTCTTAAACCTTCTTTAATTTGTTCAACTGATAAATCGCCTGATTCTAGATAGGCATCCATGAGCTCTTCATTTGCTTCAGCAGCAGCTTCAAGCATTTCTTCTCTGAGTTCATTACATCTTTCTAAAAGCTCTTCAGGTATATCTCTTGAATCAAACGTTAAGCCTTGATCCTCTTCATTCCAATATATGGCTCGCATGTTTATTAGATCAACGACACCTTTAAAGTCTTCTTCTGCTCCAATGTTATATTGAATTGGTACAATATTTGCTTGAAGTCTATCTTTGATTTGCTGAACTACCCTATCAAAATTTGCTCCAGCTCTATCCATTTTATTAACAAATACTACTCTTGGAACTTCATATCTATTTGCCTGTCTCCAAACTGTTTCAGATTGAGGCTCAACACCAGATGTTCCACAAAATACAACAACTGCTCCGTCTAAAACTCTTAACGATCTCTCTACTTCAATTGTGAAATCAACGTGGCCAGGAGTATCAATAATATTGATCCTATGTTGAGGAAATTGTTGCTCCATCCCACTCCAAAAACAAGTTGTAGCTGCCGATGTGATAGTAATCCCTCTCTCTTGCTCTTGCTCCATCCAGTCCATTGTAGCGGCGCCATCATGAACTTCCCCAATTTTATGAGATAGGCCTGTATAAAAAAGAACTCTCTCGGTTGTTGTGGTTTTACCAGCATCAACGTGGGCACAGATTCCAACATTACGATATTTATTTAAAACAATTTGTCTAGCCATAGTATTTTATAATTTTTTAATTAATTAGAATCTGAAATGAGAGAATGCCTTATTTGCTTCAGCCATTTTATGAACTTCTTCTTTTTTACGAACCGCAGAACCTTTCTTCTGTGATGCATCTTGAAGCTCTCCTGCCAGTCTTAAATGCATAGATTTTTCACTTCTTTTTCTAGCAGCATCTACAATCCACCTCATTGCTAGAGCTTGTCTTCTCGATGGCCTAATCTCTATAGGAACTTGATAATTTGCGCCACCAACTCTTCTTGATTTCACTTCAACAACTGGGCTAACCTCAGATAAAGCTTTTGAAAAAATTTCAAGTGGATCTTCTTTGCTAGTTTTTGTTATTTGATCAAATGCTCCATAAACGATTTTTTCTGCTGTAGATTTTTTACCATCTTTCATCAGATTATTCATGAATTTAGCTAAGACTACATCTTTATATTTGGGATCTGGTAGTACTTTTCTCTTTTCGGGACTTCTTCTTCTTGGCATAATTATTTACCTTTTTTGGCTCCATATTTTGATCGTCTTTGTTTTCTTCCAGCTACACCAGATGTATCAAGCGTTCCTCTGACAGTATGATATCTAACACCTGGAAGATCTTTAACTCTTCCGCCTCTTATAAGAACAAGTGAATGTTCTTGAAGGTTATGGCCTTCTCCACCTATATATGAAGTTACTTCAAAGCCACTAGTTAACCTGACCCTACACACTTTCCTAAGAGCTGAGTTAGGTTTTTTAGGAGTAGTTGTGTATACACGGGTGCAGACACCTCTTCTTTGAGGGCAAGCTTTAAGAGCCGGCACATCAGTTTTCCTTACCTTTGGTTTTCTAGATTTTTTAACTAATTGATTTACTGTTGCCATAATATATATTTTTTAGTTTAGGCCGCGATTTTATAGAGCAGAATCGCCGCGGTCAACATTATTCCTCATTTTCTTGCAGTTCCTGTCTTAATGCCTCTTCTATATCGTCAGCTGATAGAGTTTGCTCATCAAGGTCGTATTGCTTTTTGTTTCTTAGTTTGTCGTGGAATTCCATACCTGTACCTGCAGGGATAAGTCTTCCAACAACAACATTCTCTTTTAAACCACGTAAATGATCTTTCTTTCCAGTAACTGCTGCTTCCGTAAGAACTCTTGTAGTTTCTTGGAATGAAGCTGCTGAAATAAATGAGTTTGTTGCTAAAGATGCTTTTGTAATACCAAGCAAAACTCTTTCAAACTGTGCGGGTGTTTTACCTGAAGCAGACACTCTCTCGTTTTCTTCTTTAAGCTCAGCATAATCAACCTGATCACCTTGAATAAATTTAGTATCCTCACCATCAACTATCAATGCTTTTCTTAGCATTTGTCTTAAAATAGTTTCTATATGCTTGTCATTAATTGAAACTCCCTGAAGTCTGTAGACATCTTGGATTTCATTGACTATAAAGTTTGTAAGTTCTGGTATTCCTTTTAATCTCAAAATATCATGAGGGCTAAATGGGCCATCAGAAATAACATCACCTTTAGTAATTCTCTCTCCTTCAAAAACAGATAGTGTCCTATGTTTTGGAATAAGCATCTCGACATTATGTGATTTTTTAGTTGCGCCCTCTGGAGAAATAACTAGTCTTACCTTTCCTTTGGTTTCCTTACCAAAAGATATAATTCCAGTTTCTTCTGAGAGAACAGCTGCGTCTTTAGGTTTTCTTGCTTCAAATAAGTCAGCTACCCTAGGCAGTCCACCAGTA
Organism: uncultured SAR86 cluster bacterium; assembly: GCA_905478015.1. Taxonomy (GTDB): domain Bacteria; phylum Pseudomonadota; class Gammaproteobacteria; order Magnimaribacterales; family D2472; genus CAJQGY01. The sequence continues at coordinate 19,079 of CAJQGY010000016.1, read as the reverse complement.
ATATCTTTTGTTTTAGAAGCAACCAGAGGTATTCTTGCTAAAACCTCCCCAGCAGTAAGTTTCTGTCCATCCTTAAGATTGACAAGTGCATTTGCAGGCATCGTATATGTTGCGGGAGCTTTGTAATCACCAACAAGAACGGTTTTACCTTTCGAGTCTACTATCGATATCGATGGGACTAACTCTTTTCCAGCAGATGGTCTTTCCGAAGTTTCAATAACCTCTACGCTGCTTAATCCAGTTAATTCATCAGTTTGAGACCTTACTGTTACGCCATCTTCAATATCAGAGAATTTAATCTTACCTGATGTTTCTGAAATAATAGGTCTTGTATAAGGATCCCACGAAGCAACTTTAGTACCTTGCTCAAGATTAGCTTTATTAGAAACTTCCAATGTTGCACCATAAGGGACTTTATATTGCTCAACGATTCTTCCCTGGCCATCTTCAACTATGCAAAGTGCATTTCTTGATACAACGACTTGAAGCTTATCTTTGTTGGTAACTGTTTTCATATCTTCAGAAAAACTAACCACACCTGTATTTTTGTTAAATATGGCATTATCTTCAGAAGAGCTAGATGCAGCACCACCAATATGGAATGTACGCATAGTTAACTGTGTGCCAGGCTCTCCAATAGATTGAGCAGCAACAATACCAACTGCCTCACCTCTATGAACTAAATGACCTCTTGCAAGATCTCGACCATAACATTTTGAACATACTCCAATAGATGCTTCACATGTCATTGGTGATCTAACTTGAAGTGATGATAGGTTTAATGATTCTATCTGTGCAACAGCATCCTCATCCAACATTGTTCCCTCTTCAAATAATAAATTGCCGTCGTTATCATTGATTGGTTCAGCTATTACTCTTCCAAGAATCCTATCTGTTAAGGCCTGTATAATTTCTCCACCATCAATAATAGATGTTACTGTGATTGAGTTTTTGGTTCCACAATCATCAATATTTATAACTGAATCCATAGAGACATCACAAAGCCTTCTTGTTAAATAACCAGAGTTAGCTGTTTTCAGAGCTGTATCTGCCAATCCTTTTCTTGCTCCATGAGTGGAGATAAAGTACTGAAGAACGGATAATCCCTCTCTAAAGTTAGCAGTAATAGGTGTTTCAATGATAGAACCATCAGGTTTTGACATTAAACCCCTCATTCCGGATAACTGTCTAATCTGCGCAGGAGATCCTCTTGCGCCTGAATCAGCATAAATGTATACAGAGTTAAATGAAGATTGTTCAACCTCTTCGCCATCAGGGTTTACTGCTACTTCTGTACTAATTTTTTCCATCATGGCTTTCGCAACTTGTTCATTAGCTCTTGACCATATATCTATAACTTTATTATATCTTTCACCACGAGTAACTAGACCTGAGTCAAACTGTTTCTCAATGGCTTTTACTTCTTTTTCTGATGCATCAATAATCCCTGCTTTTTCTTCAGGAATTACAAAGTCGTTAACACCAATAGATGAACCTGATCTGGTTGAGAAATCAAAGCCCAGGTACATTAACTGATCTGCAAATATTACTGTGCTTTTTAGTCCAGCTTTTCGATAAGAAATATCAACAAGTTTAGATATAAGTTTTTTATTTAAAACTTTATTAATATTTTCAAAGCCAACTTCTTTAGGAGTGATTCTCCAAATAATAATTCTACCTACAGTTGTATCAACTATAGACGTATTTCCAGAAGAGTCCTTTATCCTAACTTTAATTGCAGAATGGATAGAAATTGTTTCGGTTTCATAGGCTCTTAAAACTTCATCAGGATTACTAAAAACCCTTCCATTACCTACAGCACTCGCATTTTCTCTAGTCATATAATACAAACCAAGAACAACATCTTGAGTTGGGTTTATTATAGGCGAGCCATCCGCTGGAGATAAGATGTTATTTGTGGACATCATTAATGCTCTGGCTTCTAGCTGGGCTTCAAGAGTAAGTGGAACATGAACTGCCATTTGGTCGCCATCAAAGTCAGCATTAAATGCAACACAAACCAAAGGATGAAGCTGAATTGCTTTACCTTCGATTAATTTTGGTTCAAATGCTTGTAGCCCAAGTCTGTGAAGTGTTGGAGCTCTGTTCAACATTACAGGATGCTCTCTTATAACATCTTCTAGAACCTCCCAAACTTCTGGTGTTTCTCTCTCTACGAGTTTTTTAGCTGCTTTGATTGTAGTTGCAAGCTCTCTTCTTTCTAATTCACCATATACAAATGGTTTGAATAGCTCTAGAGCCATTTTTTTAGGTAGCCCACATTGATGAAGTTTTAAATTTGGTCCGGAAACAATTACAGATCTTCCAGAATAATCAACACGCTTACCAAGAAGGTTTTGTCTAAATCTTCCGCCCTTACCTTTAATCATATCAGCAAGTGATTTAAGAGGTCTCTTGTTAGTTCCAGTTATTACTCTTCCGCGCCTTCCATTATCCAATAGAGCATCTACAGATTCCTGAAGCATTCTCTTCTCATTTCTTACAATAATTTCAGGAGCACTTAACTCTAAGAGCCTTTTTAGTCTATTATTTCTGTTGATTACTCTTCTATATAAATCATTTAAATCAGATGTAGCAAATCTACCGCCTTCGAGAGGTACTAATGGTCTTAGGTCTGGTGGTAAAACAGGAAGAACATTCATTATCATCCATTCAGGCCTATTTCCTGAGTCATTAAATGCTTCAAGTAATTTAAGTCTTTTTGATAGTTTCTTTAATTTTGTTTCAGAATTAGTTTGTGGAATTTCTTCTCTTATAATTCTTATCTCATCATTAACATCTAATTCTTCAAGCAAGATCTGAACAGCTTCGGCACCCATGCCTGCAGAAAACTCATCACCAAATTCTTCATACTTTTCTACCCATTCTTCTTCAGTAAGTATTTGACCTTTTTCAAGCTCTGTAAGCCCTGGATCTGTAACGATATAACTCTCAAAATATAAAACTCTTTCAATTTCACGCAAAGTAACATTAAGAAGTAAACCAATTCTTGATGGTAAAGATTTTAAAAACCAAATATGAGCAACAGGTGCGGCAAGGTCTATATGCCCCATTCTTTCTCTTCTAACTTTTGCTAAAGTAACCTCTACACCACATTTTTCACAGACAACGCCTCTATGCTTCATCCTTTTATATTTACCACAAATACATTCGTAGTCTTTTATTGGTCCAAATATTTTAGAGCAAAATAGACCATCTCTTTCTGGTTTAAAAGTTCTGTAGTTTATTGTTTCAGGTTTTTTAACTTCGCCAAAAGACCATGACTTTATAACTTGCGGTGAAGCAAGCCCTGCAGATATAGTAGTAAAATCTTCTTGACCAGTTTTCAGTAAATTTAATAAGTCTCTCAATTTTATCTCCTAGTTTTCTGAGTCTAATTCAATGTTAATACCTAGCGATTTGATTTCTTTGCTAAGTACATTAAAGGATTCAGGTATATTTGCGTCCATTTCAAATGAACCATCAACAATATTTTTATACATTTTAGTTCTTCCAGAAACATCATCTGATTTAACGGTAAGCATTTCTTGAAGAGTGTATGATGCGCCGTAAGCTTCAAGCGCCCAAACCTCCATCTCACCAAACCTCTGACCTCCAAACTGAGCCTTACCACCTAACGGCTGCTGAGTTACAAGGCTGTATGAACCAGTAGATCTAGCATGCATTTTGTCATCAACCAAATGATTTAACTTAATCATATACATATAACCAACTGTTACAGGTCTTTCAAACTTAGTACCTGTCCTTCCATCATATAAAGTAAATTGACCTGATTCAGGAAGTTTTGCTAATTTTAATAAGTCCTTAACTTCAGACTCCTTTGCACCATCAAATACAGGAGTTGCTATAGGTAAACCATCTCTTAGATTGTTGGCAAGTTCAAGTATTTCTCGATTATTAAATGCATTAAGATCTTCTTTGTTAGCAGCATTTTTATTGTATAGCTTTTCTAAATAGTCCTTAAGCTCTGCTGGTTTTGCATTATCCCTCAACATTAAATCAATTTGCTTACCAATACCTTTGGCTGCAGATCCCATGTGTGTCTCAAGAATCTGACCAACATTCATTCTTGATGGAACTCCTAGAGGGTTCAAGCATATATCTACTGGATCACCATTTTCATCATAAGGCATATCTTCAACTGGCATAATTTCAGAAATAACACCCTTGTTACCATGACGTCCAGCCATTTTGTCACCAGGTTGTATTCTTCTTTTAATAGCTAAATAAACTTTAACAATTTTTATGACCCCAGGGGCTAAATCATGCCCTCTAATAATCTTAGCTCTTTTCTCTTCAAACCTATCTTTAATGCCTTTAATATATTTCTTAAAGGTTTTTTCTGTTTGTTCGATTGAAGAATTTAATGATTCATTATCTGTTCTTATAGCAAAAACATCATTCAATGATAAATCAGCAAGCATATCTATAGTAATAGTAGATCCTTTTTTAATTCCATTACCCTTAACAGCTTTAGCTCCTTTTAAAAGATCGCAAACTCTTGTTCTAGTTGCCTCTTCTACAACAGCTGCTTCATCATCAGCATCTTTCTTAGATTGGTCTAAATGATCCTGCTCAATCGCTTGAGTCCTCTCATCTTTTTCAACACCATCTCTAGTGAAAACCTCAACACCAATTACTGTTCCTTTAGAGCTCGATCTCTGAGAAGTATCCTTTACATCAGAAGCTTTTTCACCAAATATTGCTCTTAAAAGTTTTTCTTCAGGTGATAATTGAGTCTCGCCTTTAGGTGTTATTTTTCCTACTAAAATATCCCCAGGTGCTACTTCTGCACCAACATAAACAATCCCACAATCATCTAGTTTGTTAAGAGATCCTTCTCCAACATTAGGAATATCAGCTGTTATCTCTTCTGAGCCTAATTTTGTATCCCTAGCAACACAAACAATTTCTTGAATATGAATGGAAGTAAACCTGTCCTCTCTTGCTACTTTTTCTGAAATTAGGATAGAGTCTTCAAAGTTATAACCGTTCCATGGCATAAATGCTATTCTTATATTCTGTCCAAGGGCTAGCTCTCCGTTATCAATAGAAGGACCATCTGCAAGAACGTCACCTCTTTTTATAGAGTCGCCCACTCTAACAATAGGTCTTTGATTTATGCACGTATTCTGATTTGATCTTGTATATTTAATTAGATTGTAAATATCAGCAGCTGAATCAGCTTTTTTGTCAGTAACCCTAACAACTACTCTTGAGGCATCTACACTCTCAACAACGCCATTATTTTTTGCAACTACACATACACCAGAGTCTCTAGCGACAACTGACTCAAGACCTGTACCAACGAGTGGTTTTTCCGCACGAAGTACTGGAACTGCTTGTCTTTGCATATTAGATCCCATTAATGCTCTGTTAGCATCATCATGTTCTAAAAATGGTATCAATGATGCAGCAATAGATACAACCTGCTGAGGAGATACATCCATTAGATCTACTCTATCTGGGGACATTAATTCAAATTCACTTGCATGTCTAACTGCTACAAGATCATCAACAAATTTGTTATTTTTATCTAAAGTTACGTTTGCCTGAGCAATAACATGTTCTCCTTCGTCAATAGCTGAAAGATACACTATTTCGTCCGTTACCTTTCCATTAGATACTTTCCTATAAGGAGTTTCTATAAAGCCATATTGATTTGTTCTTGAATATGAAGCAAACGAATTTATTAAACCAATATTGGGTCCTTCGGGAGTTTCAATCGGGCACACTCTTCCATAATGAGTTGGGTGAACATCTCTTACTTCAAAACCAGCTCTTTCTCTTGTTAATCCTCCTGGGCCCAATGCTGAAACTCTTCTTTTATGAGTGATTTCTGAAAGCGGATTATTTTGATCCATGAATTGCGATAATTGACTGGAACCAAAAAACTCTTTTATCGCAGCGGTTACAGGTTTCGCGTTAATCAGATCCTGAGGCCCTAGCTCATCTGCCTCTGCCATACTTAATCTTTCTCTAACAGCTCTCTCAACTCTTATTAAACCAACTCTAAATTGATTAGCAGTCATTTCACCAACAGATCTAACTCTTCTGTTACCTAAATGATCAATGTCGTCAACAATATCATGGCCGTCCCGAATATTTACGATCCCTTTCATCACCTCGATAATATCTTCTTTATCAAGAATATTTGGATTATCTTTATCAGAATCAAGCTTGAGTCTTCTGTTGAACTTCATTCTTCCAACTTCAGATAAGTCATATCTTTCTTGATTGAAGAATAGATTTTCAAATAATGTTTCAGCAGAATCTTTTGTAGGCGGCTCTCCTGGTCTCATCATTCTATAGATTTCAACTAAAGCTTCGAGCCTGTTTGATGTAGGATCAACTCTCAACGTATCAGATATATATGAGCCTTTATCTAACTCGTTAATAAATAAGCAATGAACTTGAGGAATATTGTTTTCTCTTAATAATTCAAGTATTTCAGCAGAGATCTCTGTATTTGCTTCTACTAAAACTTCGCCAGTTTCTTGGTTTATGATATCTTGCGATAAAGTTTTCCCAATTAAATATTCATCTCCAAGCTTGATCTCGCTTACTTTAGCTGCGGATAAGTCTTTAATGTGTCTAGCAGTTATTCTTCTTCCAGCTGCAACATATACTTTGCTCTTTACTTTAATGTCTACTGAAAGTGTTTCACCTCGAAGTCTTTCAGGGATAAGAGCCAGCTTAACTGCGTCTTTTTCTAGTGTATATAAGTCTTCATCATAAAATTCAGAAAGAATCTCCTGAGTGCTCATATCAAGAGCTCTTAACATAATTGTTGCTGGTATTTTTCTTCTTCTATCTATTCTTGAGAATAAAATATCTTTTGGGTCAAATTCAAAATCAAGCCATGACCCTCTGTAAGGTATCACCCTTGCAGAATAAAGAACCTTTCCTGATGAGTGAGTCTTTCCTTTGTCATGATCATAGAAAACGCCTGGAGATCTGTGAAGTTGAGAAACAACAACTCTCTCAGTACCATTCACAACAAAAGATGCATCAGGTGTCATTAATGGGACTTCTCCCATAAATACTTCACCTTCTTTTATATCTTTAACTTCTTTAAAGTTTGTTTCTCTATCATAGATTACTAACTTTACTTTAATTCTAAGTGGTGCAGAGTAGGATAGTCCTTGAACTAAGCACTCTTGAACATCATAAGCTGGTTTACCAAGCTCATATGAAACATATTCTAGAGCAGCATTTCCTGAAACACTTTTAATCGGAAATAGAGAATTAAATACATCCTCTAGTCCTTGATTCTTTCGTGAATCAGGAGCCAAATCAGCTTGTAAAAATTCAGAATAAGATTTTGTTTGGGTTTCCACCAAGTTTGGTAAATCCATCACCTTGGCAAAGGTTCCAAAATTCTTTCTTATTCTTTTCTTTTCTGTATAGCTATATGACATAAATGCGCCCTGTAAAATATGTTAGTTAAATGTTATTACTTAAGTTCTGCAGTAGCTCCAGCTTCTGTTAATTGCTTAACAATTGCTTCAGCGTCGTCTTTCTTAGCCCCTTCTTTTACAGTTGTTGGTGCTCCATCAACCATATCTTTAGCCTCTTTTAGACCTAGGCCTGTAATAGCTCTTACCGCTTTAATAACTTGAACTTTTTGATCACCAGTTGCACTTAATACAACATCAAACTCATCCTTTTCTTCAGCTGCCTCAGCGTCTCCGCCGCCTGCTGCTGCTGGTGCTGCTGCTACAGCTGCTGCTGCAGTTACACCAAATTTTTCTTCTATATCAGAAATTAGATCAACAAGATCCATAACTGACATTTCTTCTATTGCTTTTAAGATATCTTCTTTAGTAGTTGCCATCTCTTCTTCTCCTTATAATTAGGCTGATGCCTGTTTTTTGTCTTGAACTGCTGCTAAAACTCTAGCTAATTTACTTGGAACCTCATTTAACAAGGTTGCAAATTTACTAACTGGAGCTTGTAATACAGATGCTACCAAACCATAAGCCTCATCTCTTGAAGGAAGTTTAGCTAGAATATCTATCTGAGCTCCATCAAGTAATTGGCCCTCAACCACTAATGCTTTTACTTCAAGTGAATCAAAGTTTTTTGCATAAGTTTTGAGTAGCTTAGCTGCTGCACCTGGCTCATCAAATGAAAAAGCAAACAATGAAGGACCAACCAACGCCTCATCAGAACAACCAAAATCAGTTCCCTCAAAAGCTAATTTAGCTAGTGAGTTTTTGATTATTTGTATATGAATACCGGCTTCGGTAGCATTTTTTCTGACCTCTGAGAGCTCAGCAACTTTCATTCCTCTTGCATCAGAAATAACCAAAGATGATGCTTTTGATGCAACCTCTTTAACTTCTAAAACAATTTTTTCTTTTTCAATTTTTGTTAACGCCACAGCAATTTCTCCTGTTTAAGCCTTACGGCTATTCGGCGACAAACTGCATAATTACAATTTGAACACCACCTACGTAGGAAATTAAGTCTTTCGACACCTACGGTCTTTGACGGCTGCGTAAAACGCAACTATCTAAAGCTATAATTTCTTACAGCTTTAAAACTTATATAAACTCCGAAGAGCTTACTTTTACACCTGGGCCCATAGTGCTACTTAGAGCAATATTCCCAATAAAAACACCTTTAGCAGATGCTGGTTTTAATTTTGTTAATTCACTGATTAGAGCAGTTGCATTTGAAATAATTTTTTCATTATCAAATGATAGCTTTCCAATACTTCCGTGAATGATGCCATTTTTATCTGTTCTAAATCTTACCTGCCCAGCTTTTGCATTATTTACAGCAGTTGCAACGTCATCTGTTACGGTTCCAGTTTTAGGGTTAGGCATTAATCCTTTTGGTCCAAGTATTTGACCTAACTTACCAACAACCCTCATAGCGCTGCTTGCGGAAACAACAACATCTACAGATATCTCTTCTTTAGTAAATTTTTCAGCAAGATCATCCATTCCTATATACTCAGCTCCAGCTTCTTTTGCAGCATCAGCTTGATCTCCATCAGCAAAAACAGCAACAGAAACTTGTTTACCTAAGCTATTAGGTAGTGTAACTGCTCCTCTAACATTTTGATCTGACTTATTAGGATCTACTCCAAGTCTTATTGAAATATCTACAGATTCTTCAAATTTATCTGACTTAACTGATTTAAATATTTCCATAGCCTCTGAAACTGAATATGTCTTCTCAGTATCAAGATTCTCAGCTAGTACTTTTTGTTTTTTAGTTAATTTACTCACAGCTCTACATCAACTCCCATACTTCTTGCGGTACCAGCAATAATTAATACTGCTGCATCCATATCATTTGAATTTAGATCAGGCTCTTTAGCATTAGCTATATCTTCTAACTGTGATCTGGTTAATTTTCCAACTTTTTCTCTATTTGGTTCGCCGCTTCCCTTTGGAATACCAAGAGCCTTTCTAATTAGAACTGCAGCTGGAGGAGACTTTACAATAAACGTGAAGGATTTATCTTCATATACTGAAATGACTACTGGAAGAGGTAAACCCTTCTCAGCATTTTGTGTTTCTGCATTAAATGCGTTACAGAAATCCATGATATTTACACCCACCTGGCCAAGAGCTGGGCCTACTGGAGGACTCGGATTAGCTGCTCCTGCTGGAATTTGTAATTTTAAAATATTTACTACTTTTTTTGCCATTATGTTTTCTCTATTTGAATGAACCCTAGCTCAACTGGTGTTGCTCTACCTAAAATTTGAACTGATACCTTAACAATATTCCTTTCGTAGTCGACAAACTCAACAACTCCATTAAAGTCATTGAATGGCCCATCACAGACCCTTACAACTTCACCTGGTTCATATAATGTTTTCGGAGCCGGAGCATCTTCACCAACTTCAATTCTATTAATTATATTATTTACATCATCTTCAGATATAGGCAAAGGTCTATCTTTAGTACCTCCCACAAAACCTGAAACTCTTGGTGTAGATTGAACTAACTGCCAAGAATCATCTTCTAGAAGCATCTGTATTAATATATAACCTGGGAAGAATTTTCTTTCAGTTGTTTTTTTTGCACCGCCCTTTAGCTCAACAATCTGTTCAGTTGGTATTAAAATTTCGCCAAATTTCTCAGACAAGTTATTAAGCTCAATCTTTTCTTCTAAAGCTATTTTTACTTTTTGCTCATAGCCTGAATAAGCTTGAATTACATACCATTCCATAATATTAACCCAGTACCAATTTAGTTAAGAAACTTAATAGACTTTCCAAACCCCAGAAAAATATGACCAGAAGAACAATGGAAACAAATACAACAAGGAATGTTTGGGTTGTTTCTAATCTAGTAGGCCAAACAACCTTTCTTATTTCTGTCCTAGACTCTCTCATCAGCTTAATGGAATTAGATCCAAAAGATGTTGTTGCTAAGACAACTAACCCAAGAATAAATAAGAAAACTACTCCAAGCACTCTGTACAAAAAAGCGACTTCTACAAAATAGCTATTAGCAATCACAGCAGAGCTAAATATAGCTAATGATATTAACCATTTTACTTTATCTAGTGTTTTTGAAGCTGTTCCTTTACTCATAAAATTCCTTATTCACCAGTAATAATTAATTGGCAGGCCAGGAGGGTCTCGAACCCACAACCCCCGGTTTTGGAGACCGGTACTCTACCAATTGAGCTACTGGCCTAAAACATATTTTCATATTATTAAAGACAAGTAAGCCGAGACACTAGGCCTCGGCTTTGATCGTCAATTTTTCTACTCAATAATTTTTGCTACTACGCCAGCACCAACAGTTCTTCCACCTTCTCTAATCGCAAACTTAAGACCTTCATCCATAGCGATAGGGGCAATAAGTGTAACCACCATTTTAATATTGTCACCAGGCATAACCATTTCAACTCCATCAGGAAGTTCGCATGCTCCAGTCACATCAGTTGTTCTGAAATAGAATTGTGGTCTATAGTTGCTGAAGAATGGTGTATGTCTTCCACCTTCTTCTTTACTTAACACATATATTTCAGCTTCGAATTTAGTATGAGGTAGAATTGCTCCAGGTTTTGATAAAACCTGTCCTCTCTCAACAGCTTCTCTATCGATACCTCTTAGTAAGATACCGCAGTTCTCACCTGCTCTACCTTCGTCAAGAGATTTTCTAAACATTTCAACACCTGTACAAGTTGTTTGAGTTGTATCTTTAATACCAACAATTTCTAAGGCATCACCAGTATTTACAACACCTGTTTCGATTCTACCTGTTACAACAGTTCCTCTACCTGAGATAGTGAAAACATCCTCGATAGGCATTAAGAAAGCTCCATCAACTGGTCTTTCTGGCTCTGGTACATATGAATCTAATGTTTCGATTAATTTAGTGACAGCAGGGACACCGATATCTGAAGTGTCTCCCTCTAATGCTTTTAATGCACTTCCAACGATGATCGGCGTATCGTCACCTGGAAAGTCATATTCATTTAAAAGCTCTCTTATTTCTAGCTCTACTAGTTCTTGTAATTCTGGATCATCAACTTGGTCTGCTTTGTTCATGAAAACAACAATATATGGAACGCCAACTTGTCTAGCAAGAAGAATGTGCTCTCTTGTTTGAGGCATTGGCCCATCTGCTGCACTTACTACAAGTATAGCTCCATCCATCTGAGCAGCACCAGTAATCATATTTTTAACGTAATCTGCGTGACCTGGGCAATCAACGTGAGCGTAATGACGTGCTGTTGAAACGTACTCAACGTGAGAAGTAGCAATTGTAATTCCTCTTTCTCTCTCTTCTGGAGCATTATCAATATTAGCAAAGTCTACAGCGTCTCCGCCAAATACTTCTGCTGCAACTTTTGTTAAAGCAGCTGTTAGTGTTGTTTTACCATGGTCAACGTGACCAACTGTCCCAACGTTTACGTGGGGTAAGGTTCTTTCGAATTTTTCTCTAGCCATTTTTTTACGCCTCTCTGAAATTAATATTTTTTTTATAAAAATTGGAGCTCATAACCGGACTTGAACCGGTGACCTCTTACTTACCAAGCAAGTGCTCTACCGCTGAGCTATATGAGCCCGAGATAAGCATCCTATTTTTAAGGTGGCGTATTATCCCTTTAAAAATTGATAAACTCAACCTTTTTGCAATATAATTTTACAGATTTTTTTTAGGATGAAATATAAAGAAATTATAATGGTGGAGAGGGTAGGATTCGAACCTACGTAGCCGAAGCGGCAGATTTACAGTCTGCTGGTATTAACCACTCACCCACCTCTCCATTTCAAGGAGACTATTTTTGTTCTAGAATGCATTTAAGTCAACTAATTTTTTTACATTGAGCAAATTAGATCTAAGTATTATAAAAAAAAATATTCCATTAGATGAGGTAGACATAGAAATATTTGATGAAATAGATTCAACAAATGAGGAGTGTAAAAGAAGTATTAGCAACAAAATACTGTCTGTTAAAATTGCTAACAAACAAACAAAAGGAAGAGGTAGAAGAGGCAAGAATTGGTCTAGCCCAAATACTGGCAATATATATATGTCAATTGCTATAAAAAACTTTGAAACTGATTTCCCATTAAGCTTGTCTGCAGGTGTTATTTCTTATGAAGCCATTAGGTCAATTTCAAAAAATGATCAACTTGGATTGAAGTGGCCAAATGATATTATTTTTAATAGCAAGAAAGTTGGAGGGATTTTAGTTGAGCAAGAGATACTTGGAAAAGATATCTTAAGTATTACTGGAATTGGTATAAATATTAATTTGCCACATAGGGAAGCTTGGTGGGGTGATCTTTCTGAGCTTGATGCTGAGCTAAAAAGAGAAGAAATTATTAATCAAATAATTCTAGGTTTCATTAATTTTAAAAATGATAATATTGACATGAAAAAAAAGTGGGAGAGCTCTTGTATGCATTTACAAAAAAAAATAAAAATTATTCAAGATGGTAATATTGTTGATGAGGGAACTTTTATCGGAATAAATAAAGATGGTAGCTTGCTTCTTCAAGGCATAGATGATTTAAAAACATACCATTTTGGTGAAATATCAATATTAGGGGTTTACTGATGATTCATTTTTTAAAGAATATAAATTTGGATGTCGATATTCCTAAAGGATATAAAGAGATAATTTTAGGAGCTGGATGTTTTTGGGGAGTAGAAAGAAAATTTTGGGATTTAGATGGTGTCTATTTAACTTCAGTTGGATATTGTGGAGGTGAATTAAATAACCCATCCTATGAAGAGGTTTGTAAAGGACAGTCAAATCATGCTGAGGTTATTAAAATTTACTATGATCCAAATGTAATTACATTGACGGATTTATTGGTTGTATTTTGGGAGTGTCATGATCCCACTCAAGGGATGAGGCAGGGGAATGATATTGGAACCCAATATAGATCTTTTATAAATTGTTTGCATAATGAAGATCTTAAAATAATAAATGATTCTAAAATTAAGTATCAGTCTATTTTAATTCAAAACGGTTACAGTGAAATTACCACCGAAATAGTTGAAAATAAAAGTTATTTCATAGCTGAAGAATATCATCAGCAATACCTAGCTAAAAATCCAAATGGTTATTGCGGGATTGGGGGCACAAATTGCCCTTTCCCAAAATAATTATTTGTATATAATACCTATCTTCGCCACCTTAGCTCAGTTGGCTAGAGCAGTTGATTTGTAATCATCAGGTCGTCAGTTCGACTCTGACAGGTGGCTCCAAATACCAAAACCCATCTTTATGATGGGTTTTTTTATCTATATGTATTTGGCTTATCTAAATTCTTTATATATCTATCTCTTAGTCTTAGTGATCTGGTCATTAAACTTGTATCAACGCCATTTATAAAAACTTTTTCCGGGATGCTAGAGGGTTCAAGAGGATCACTGGACCATATGATCAGATCAGCTGATGCTCCTTTCTTCAATACTCCCTTTGAGCTAATACCAAAAGCATTAGAAAAGTTACTTGTTAATGCCTTGATTGCTCCTGCGTATGACATGCCATTTGCAACAGCCACTCCTGCGCCCTGTCTAATAAGATGATAGTTATGATCACGAGGTGCATTAAACATTAAGGATATTCCAGCCTGTTCAAGTCTTGCAGATGCATTAATATTTGATGCAAGTTCATCAAATGAATTTGGAATATTATTGATAGGATTAACTATAAGGGGTATTTTATTTTCAGCTATTTGACTTGAAACTAGAGTAGCTTCTTGGGCGCCCATAATAATTAGATTTAAATCATACTTCTTCTTTAATTTTATTAATTTAAGAATATCTGATGCTCTATTAGATTCTATAATTAGCGGTAGCCTTTCATTGGCAAGTTTGTATAAAGCTTTCATATCGCGAACATGAAGGTCTAGGTAGTCAACTAAAGGTATGTCATTCATAAAAGTTATTATTTCTGAATCTGACTTGATCGTATTTGAATCGATAGAAAATGCTAAATCTAATATATCTTCCATTAAGGCAAATGTTTCAGCTCTTGATTTGGATGAGCTTCCTCCAACTCTTCCAATCATCACCATATCTTTTTTTCCAGAAATATTAAGCTCACTATTTAGGTCAAAAAAAGAGCCTAAGCCGCCAATTGGACTTGACGAATATTTTGGAAGTGATAATGCAGAAGTTATTCCATTTGCCCTATTCCAAGGAATTAATGTCGAGTTTGGATTAAACGCATCAAATATAGAGAATCCAATATTATATATTTTAGGCGAGTCATCTCTTGTAACGCTAAGAGCTCCAATTTCTACAATTCCTATTTCTGTATCTGAAGCAATAAAACCAGGTGTAACTATTCTGCCATTCGCGTTAATAATTTTTTCAGCATCAAACATATCATCTGAGATGCTTTGTATTTTACCGCTTTTTATTAAAATATTTCCAACAAATGGTTTGTCTGATTTGCCGTCATAAATATTAGCATTTGTAATAAGTATTTCATTTGCATGCGCAATTTGGTTGAATAGGATTAAACAAAAACTAACATATATTTTAAAAAATTTTGAGCTTTTCATTATTCATCTATCCTGTTTTTTGCTGGGTTTAATATGCCTATATCAAAATCTGAAGCAGGTTCAAAACCTGAATCTCTGTCATACGCAAGAGCTCCATCTATGTAAACTTTTTCAGCGAGCGAGTAAACACTAAATGGGTTTTCGCTCCATAAAACCACATCTGCATTTTTTCCAACTTTAATAGATCCTGTTTCATCATAAATGCCTGCTGCTTTAGCAGGATTACTTGTTATCCATTTCATTGCTCTTGCTTGACTTATATCAAACCCTGCTCTGACTCCTGCAGCTAAGGCTTTTGAAGCTTCTTGATTTAGATGTTGAATGCCGATCTCACTATCAGAGTGAACGATGGCACAGCCAGTTCCATTTCTGGCTTGATCTACAATTGCTATATTGGATTGAACCATATCATAAGCCTCATGTTTGAAGCCCCACCAATCTGCCCAGAGTGCTGCACATATATTATTGTCAGCCAATAAATCAGCTATTTTATATGCCTCAACTGCATGATGAAAGGCTGTTATTTTATAACCAAATTCATTAGCTATATCTATCATCATGGCCATTTCCTCTGCTCTGTAACAATGGTTATGAACTAGGATATCTCCCCTTAAGACTCCTGCTAATGTTTCGAGCTCTAGGTCTCTCTGAGGCTTGTACCCCATTTCTTTTGCTTCTTTAGATTTATTTTCGTACTCATCTAACTTGCTTAAATATCCAGATGCTTTAATCCAAGATTTTCTATACCCAGCAACATTACCCATCCTAGTTGAGGGTGCTTGGCCCCTATTGCCATAAACTCTTTTTGGATTTTCACCACAAGCCATTTTTAAAGAATGTGGTGCTCCTGGAAATTTCATTGAATTAATTGTATTCCGCTGAATATTTTTTGCTGTCACCCCCCTGCCGCCAATTAAATTGGCAGAGCCCGGCAAAACATGAAATGAAGTTACCCCGCCTTTTAGTGCAAGAGCAAATTGTGGGTCTTGGACCCATATTGAATGCTCTGCCCAAACATCAGCAGTTACAGGGCTTGTGGATTCATTTCCATCAGAGCTCGTTGTTACAGATGGTGCTGGGTAAACACCCATATGAGAGTGAATATCAATTATGCCTGGTGTTACCCATTTATTAGTTGCATCTACAACTTCTAAATCCATAGAGCGCGGCAAGTCTTTTCCTATGGCTACGATCTTCCCATCTTGCAAAATAATATCTGTATTTAGAAACTTGTTGCCATCGCCATCAAAAATATTTCCATTTTTAAGAAGAACATTGGAATGTGGCATTGGAGCGTATGTTGATTTAAAGGCGCTGTTTTGTGATACCGCAGATATTGAAATAAATAAAGCTAAAAAAAGGCTAAAAATATTGTTAATGTATAAAATTTTCATATAAATAGTATATGTTCTTAGATCTTGAAAATAAATACCATATAATCTTGATAGTTCCTACTTATTTCTCATTTAAGCAATATGGATAAAATAATAAATAAACTGAAAACTGACATAGTCGAAATAACTTTTAAATCACTTAAAAGCGAAAGAGAGATAACTGAGAAATGCACTTTGCTGCCTTCAGAAATTCCAAATAATTTTTCAGTTAAGCAAAGCAATGACTCTGATTCAATCCTTTGTTATCTGGTTGATCAAAAAAGATGGGAAGATATTAATAAAAAAACTATAATAAGTTATAAATGATGTATTCGATATAAATGAAATCATATCAAGTCATAGGAAATGGTTTGCCTCTTGAAGAAGTAATTTCTGATAAACCAACTCCAAAGGGCAAAGAAGTCTTAATTAAAACTATCGCTTGTGGAGTATGCCACTCTGATGTTCATATTCATGATGGTTACTTTGATGTTGGGAATGATAAAAAAATGGCATCTCGCCTCGTTCAGCCTCTGGCAATGGGTCATGAAATATATGGTGAACTTGTTGAAACTGGTGAAGATGTTCATGGCGTTGAAATAGGTAAAAAATATGTTGTTTACCCATGGATTGGTTGTGGCGACTGTAAAGAATGTGAAAATGATATGGAGCATTATTGTGGTCCATTTACAGCACAGAATTTAGGCGTCTCTGTGAATGGAGGTCATGCAGAATATGTTTTGGTAAAGGATGCAAGATACCTTTTTGACGCTGGCGACACCCCTGAAGAGTTAGCTGGAAGTTATGCCTGTAGAGGGCTTACCGCATACAGCGCTCTTAAAAAAGCTGATTTGAAATCAGGGCAAAACAATCTTGTTATAATTGGTGCTGGAGGACTGGGCCTTTTAGCTCTCAAAATAGCTAAAGCTGCTTTTAACATTCAACCTATAGTAGTTGATATTGATGATCAAAAACTACAAGCAGCAAAAAAAGCTGGTGCTAGAGAAGTTATAAATTCAAAAAATGAGGGAGCCTCAGAAAAAATCATAGAGTTAACAAATGGGTCAGCTGGAGCAGTCATTGATTTTGTTGGGTCTGAATCATCAGTAAATTTTGGTTACAAACTTTTTGGATTCACTAAGGGTGGACAATATATTCTTGTAGGCCTGCTTGGTGGTCAGTTTAATCTCCAACTCCCATTACATACATTTACTGCAAGAACAATTTCCGGAACATATGTGGGAAGTTTAAAAGAGATGGGAGAATTGATGGAATTAGTAAGATCTGGAAAAATTGACCCTGTGCAAGTTGAGTCTAGACATATATCTCAAGCAACTGATACACTACGTGACCTTAAAAATGGTGATATACCTGGAATGGTATGTTTAAAGCATTAACATTTATAGATGAAGAGATACAAAAATAATATATTAGTTTTAGCAGTAGGTTTGCTATTTGTTACTTCTATATCTGCTGATTCTTTAATCCATGATCATTTTCATGAAAGTGATAAATTAATAAGCTGTGATTACTTTGAAAATAAGACCGTTGATGTCCCAAATTTAATCTCAGTCCAATTACAAAGATTTTTTTCCATAAAAATTTCTATAGAGCCTGGTAAAAGCCTTGCTCTGTCTTTCTCTCGAATTTTTAACTCAAGGGCTCCACCAATAATTTAATTTTAATTTTTTTAATTTTAATTTTTTTAGGAGTTCATATGAACAAAATTTTCAACGCTTTTATAGTTTTAATAGCGGTACAATCAATCGATGCTTTTTCTCAAGAAGTTGTAGAAGAAACAGTCGTGGTCACATCTGCATTAGTAGATACAAATCATATTGATAAGCCTTTGTATGTTATCGATGGTAATGAAATATTAGACGGTGCTACAACAAGTTTGGGCGAAGCCATTGATGGATACTTAGGTATTTCAATAGCAGATTATGGTTCAGCGGTTGGGCAGCCAATAATTAGAGGCATGTCAGGGCCTAGGGTAAAAATCCTTAAAAATGGAATGGTTAACAGAGACGTTTCTGGTCTAGGTGCTGATCATTTAAATGATGTTGATTTGAATGATATAAGCCAAATTGAGATTGTTAAGGGTCCCTCTTCTTTATTGTATGCTAACGGCACTATTGGAGGGATCATCAATATTGTTGATGACTGTATCGCAGAAATGGATTTTGATGGTGCGGAGTTTGCTGCTGGGTACGAAACTCAATCCGTTAATGATGGCAGCTCAGAGTACTTTAACTTTAAAAATAATCTATATGGATTTAATTTTAATTTTGGTTACAAAAATACTGAATTTGGAAATTATGATGTTCCTGGTGGTGCAATACTTCATGATGAAGATCATGATGATGAGCATGGTGATGAGCATGGTGATGAGCATGAAGAACATGAAGAGGATATGGGTTATGTAAATAACTCAGATTTTGCATCTGAAGCGACTAAGTTTGGCATATCAAAAACAGGAGACTGGGGCTATATAGGTATATCTATTGACAATCTTGAGAGTGTTTATGGCATTCCATTCCACGGAGATGAACACGAAGATGAGCATGGAGATGATCACGGAGATGAAGATGAGCATGAAGAACATGAAGAGGAAAGGATTTTTTCAACTACAGATTCTGAAAGTCTTACTCTTAAGGGCTCTTACAATGTAGGTG